>DATEOW010000064.1:0-2070 GCA_035273665.1 Burkholderiales bacterium
CCATTGCCGCCGACGAGCGTGATGTTCTTGCCCATGAGCTCGAATAGCGGCTTCACCTTGTTGAAGGCTTCTTCGTTGCCGCCGCACATGATGGTCAGCGTGGCGCCTTTTGCACCGACTTCGCCACCGGAGACCGGGGCATCGATATATTCGCAACCCAGTCCATTGATCTTCTTCGCGAAGGCCTTTGTTTCCACCGGTGCGATGGAGCTCATGTCGACAACGATTTTTCCTTTCGACAAGCCTTCCGCAATACCGTCCTTGCCGAACAGCGCTGCTTCGACGTGCGGCGTATCCGGCACCATGGTGATGATGACGTCGGCGTTCTGCGCGGCTTCCTTGCCGCTCTTGACGGCTTTGCCGCCTGCCGAGATGAGTTCCGGCGATACCGGACGAATGTCGAAGAGGTAAACCTCGTGACCGCCTTTGATCAAGTGGCCAGCCATCGGGCCGCCCATAATGCCTAAGCCTACGAATCCGATTTTCATGTTGTCGTCCTTTGTTTGTTAACGCTCTAGGGCGTTGATTAAGGTTTTCCGGTGAATCCGATGCGGGTTACAGCGCTCGGCGCTCCGCGCGACTTTGCCCTCGCTCGTACAGCTTCGCGCACTCGCGATCCTTCGCAGCTTATTTCAAGTATTTACCTGCCCAACCCATGCCGGCACTTGTGGCCGCTTTGGGTTTGTATTCGCAACCGATCCAACCTTGATAGCCGAGTCCGTCGATGAAATCGAATAGGAACGGATAATTGATCTCGCCCGTACCCGGCTCGTTACGCCCGGGATTGTCGGCGATTTGCATATGCGCAATCGAAGCGAGGTTCGTTTTGATGGTGTTGGCGAGTTCGCCTTCCATGCGCTGCATATGATAGATGTCGTGCTGCAGATGCAGATTGGCGCCCACTTCTTTGATGATGTCCAAGCCCTGGGCGGTGCCCTTCAAAAAGAAACCGGGAATGTCGAAGGTGTTGATCGGTTCGATCAGCAGCTTGATGCCTGCCGTAGCCAGCTTAGGCGCAGCAAACTTCAGGTTGCTCACAAAGGTTTCCCGCACTTTGCCCGCGTCGACGCCTTGGGGCGCAATACCGGCCAGACAGTTCACTTGTTTGCAGCCCAGTGCCGTGGCGTATTCGATTGCCTTGCCGACACCTTCCTGAAACTCATTGACGCGGTCCGGCAAGCAGGCAATGCCGCGCTCGCCTTTGGCCCAGTCGCCGGCCGGCAGGTTATGCAGCACTTGCGTCAGGCCGTTCGACTTCAGCTTATCGACCAGTTGTTCGGCGGGATAAGGATAGGGGAAAAGATATTCCACCCCTTTGAAACCGTCTTTCGCGGCCGCGGCGAAGCGGTCAAGAAAATCGACTTCGTTATAAAGCATGGTGAGGTTGGCGCAAAACTTTGGCATGGTCGTTCGCCCTTAAACGTAACTAAGTGAAGGGGCCCGCGCCGGGAGGCGCGGGCTTGGATCAAAAACTTAAGCGACTGCTTCTTCGTTCGACAGGCTGACTTCGGGTTCCAGATCGATGATCGGTTCGAATTCGTTGATCGCGTTGATCTCGGTGCCCATTGGAATGTTCGTCACGCGTTCCAGAATGATCTCGACCACAACCGGCACGCGGAACTCTTTAGTCCATTCCTGCGCTTTCATCAGCGCGGGATAAATGTCGTCGGGTTTGAAAACGCGAATGCCTTTACAACCCAGGCCTTCGGCCACCGCCACGTGATCAACACCGTAGCCATTCATTTCCGGCGAGTTCACGTTCTCGAAGGAGAGCTGTACCTGATAGTCGATTTGGAAATTGCGCTGCGCTTGGCGGATCAAGCCAAGGTAGGCGTTGTTCACCAGCACATGGATGTACGGCAGCTTGAACTGCGCACCGACGGCGAGTTCTTCGATCATGAATTGGAAGTCGAAGTCGCCGGACAAGCCAACCACCTTGCGCGTCGGATCGGCGACAACAACACCCAGCGCCGCCGGCACGGTCCAGCCCAAGGGGCCGGCCTGACCGCAGTTGATCCAGTGACGCGGCTTTTGCACTTTCAGATGCTGCGCGCCGGCGATTTGCGACAG
>DATEOW010000065.1:0-5989 GCA_035273665.1 Burkholderiales bacterium
CGAATCTGCGAGACTTTGGTACGGATCAACACGCCGCCCGTCGATACAAGAATCAGCTCGTCTTGCTCATCGGCCAACACGGCGCCGACCAGACGGCCGTTGCGTTCGCTGGTCTGGATGGCGATCATGCCCTGCGTCCCACGCCCATGACGGGTGTATTCGGCGATCGGCGTCCGTTTGCCATAGCCATTTTCGGTCGCGGTCAGCACCGTTTGCTGCTCGTTTTCCGCGACAAGCATGGAAATGACGCGATGATCGTCTCCAAGACGCATGCCTCGCACACCGCGGGCCGCACGGCCCATCGGCCGTACGTCGCTCTCCTCGAACCGCACCGCTTTGCCCGCGTCCGAGAACAACATGACGTCGTATTGACCGTTCGTAATGGCCGCGCCGATGAGGAAATCGCCCGGTTCCAGATCGACGGCGATCAGACCTTTTTCGCGTCGGCGAGAAAAATCCGTCAGCGGTGTTTTCTTCACCGTACCGCGTGCCGTGGCCATGAAGACGTAGTGCGCTTCGTCGAATTCCTTCACAGGAAGAATCGCGCTGATGCGTTCGTCGTCTTCCAAGGGGAATAGGTTGACGATGGGTTTGCCGCGACTCGTCCGTGTCCCTTGGGGAACTTCATAGCCCCGCAGCATATAAACCTGTCCGCGGCTGGAAAAACACAAGATGTGGTCGTGAGTATTCGCGATGAACAAGCGCTCGATGAAATCGTCGTCTTTCATCGCGGTGGCTTGCTTGCCGCGTCCGCCGCGCCGTTGTGCGCGGTAATCCGCCACCGGCTGCGACTTCACATAACCCGCGCGCGAGAAAGTGACCACCACGTCAGCCGGCGTAATGAGATCCTCGACATTAATGTCTTCGGTGTTGATGACGATTTCGCTACGGCGTTTGTCGCCGTACTGCGCGCGCACCTGCCCCAGTTCTTCCACGATGATCGAGGTGATGCGCTCTCGCTTCGCCAGGATATCGAGCAAATCCGCGATGGTCTCGAGCAGTTCACGGTAGTCGGCGACGATCTTGTCCTGCTCAAGCCCCGTCAAGCGCTGCAATTGCATTTCAAGAATGCGCTGGGCCTGCGTGTCCGAGAGCCGATAGCCCTCCGGCGTCCAACCGAAGTGCGCGGCAAGGCCCTCCGGCTTGGTGGCTTCCGCTCCGGCGCGCGCGAGCATGTCGTCCACCAATTTAGATTTCCAAGGCTTGGCCAACAAATTCTGTTTCGCCTCGCCCGGCGTTTGCGCAGCTTTGATGAGGGCGATAATTTCGTCGACGTTCGATAACGCGACCGCCAAACCCTCCTGGATATGCGCGCGTTCGCGCGCTTTGCGCAGTTGGAAGACCGTGCGACGCGTGACCACCTCGCGGCGATGCGAGAGGAAAGCACTCAGCATCTGCTTCAAATTCATCAGACGCGGCTGTCCGTCGAGCAAGGCCACCATGTTGATGCCGAAGGTGTCTTGCAACTGCGTCTGCTTGTACAGATTGTTCAGCACGACTTCGGGCATCTCGCCGCGCTTGAGTTCGATCACCACGCGCATGCCGGACTTATCCGATTCGTCCTGGATATTCGAAATGCCGTCGATCTTCTTCTCGTTGACGAGCTCGGCGACCTTCTCGAGCAGCGTGCGTTTGTTGACCTGATAAGGCAGCTCGTCGACGATGATTGCCTGCTTGTTGCCTTTTTCCAGATCCTCGATGTGCGTTCGCGCCCGCATCACCACACGGCCGCGCCCGGTTCGATAGCCCTCGTGCACGCCATGCAAACCGTAGATCAGACCGGCGGTCGGGAAATCCGGGGCGGGCATGAGCTTGATGAGCTCTTCGATCCCTATTGCAGGGTTATTCAACAGCGTGAGGCAGGCATCGATGGTTTCACCGATGTTATGCGGGGGAATATTGGTCGCCATGCCCACGGCGATCCCCGACGAGCCGTTGATGAGCAGGTTGGGAATGCGCGCAGGCAGAACGGTAGGTTCGAGTTCCTTGCCGTCGTAGTTGGGAACGAAGTCGACCGTTTCGCTATCGATATCGGCGAGCAGTTCCGAAGCGATGCGCTCGAGGCGGCACTCGGTGTACCGATAGGCCGCCGCCGAATCGCCGTCGACCGAACCGAAGTTTCCCTGCCCGTCGATGAGCATGTAGCGCATCGAAAAATCCTGGGCCATGCGCACCAGCGCTTCATAGGTGGCCGAGTCGCCGTGCGGGTGATATTTACCCAACACCTCGCCGACCACGCGCGCGCATTTCACATATGGGCGATTCCAGACATTGTTGGCTTCCTGCATGGCGAAGAGCACACGGCGATGTACCGGCTTCAAACCATCGCGCGCATCGGGAAGTGCGCGGCCGACAATAACGCTCATTGCGTAGTCGAGGTAAGAGCGGCGCATCTCCTCTTCGAGGCTGATCGGGATTGTTTCTTTAGCGAATTGATCCATGCTGGGAGAGGAGCGAGACAGGCCGATTAACTCGGCTCTATGCACTTTTGGAAAGGCGGAATTCTAGCATTTTGCCCATGCTGGGACCAGCTTTACCGACTGATAGGAATGTCCAGCCAGCGCGCTTTTGCCGCGCTTTTGCCGCGCTTTTTGCTATTGTCCGCCCCATGGAAAACATACGCGCGCCGGCCGATCTCATCATCGATGCGGCGTGGATCATCCCCATCGAACCGCAAGGCATCGTGCTGCGCGAACATAGCGTGGTCGTACGCGACGGCGCGATCCTTGCCTTGATGCCGACCAGCCGCGCTCACGAGCGTTTTGAAGCGACGGACCAGCTTCATCTGGACAAGCACGTACTGATTCCGGGCCTCGTCAATACGCATACTCACGCAGCCATGACGCTGCTACGCGGCTACGCGGATGACTTACCGCTGATGACGTGGCTGAAAGACCATATTTGGCCGGTCGAGGCGAAACACGTCTCGGCGCAGTTTGTTTATGACGGCACGATGCTCGCGGCGGTGGAAATGCTGCGCGGTGGTATCACTTGCGTGAATGACATGTATTTTTTTCCGGGCGATGCCGCGCGTGCCTATGCGCGTTGCGGCATGCGTGCCTGTGTGGGCATGGTCGTTACCGAATTCGCCACCAACTACGCAGTCGATGCCGACGATTACATCGACAAAGGGCTCGCGGTCCGCGATGAGTTCCGCGACCATCCCTTGCTGTCTTTCTGCATGGCGCCGCACTCGCCCTATACGGTCACGGATAAAACCTTCGGTCGTCTGCTCACCATCGCAGAAGAGCTCGATCTTCCGATTCATCTGCATCTGCATGAAACCATCGAGGAGATCGAAGCAAGCATCGCCGAACACGGCATGCGTCCTTTCGAGCGCTTGCAGCAACTCGGCTTGGTATCGCCCAGGCTCATCGGCGTGCACGCCGTCCATCTAACGCCGGGGGAAATCGAAGCCTTGGCACTCAGCGGCTGCTCCATTGCACACTGCCCCACATCCAATCTCAAGCTTGCCAGCGGCTTCGCTCCCGCTGCCGCCCTGCTCGCCGCAGACGCGAATGTGGCATTGGGCACCGACGGCGCAGCCAGCAACAACCGGCTCGATATGTTCGCTGAAATGCGGATGGCCGCCGTATTGGGTAAGGCCGTCGCCAACAACGCAGCCGCCTTACCGGCGCATGAAATCCTGCGTTGCGCCACATTGCGCGGAGCACGTGCGCTGGGTCTGGACCACCTCATTGGGTCCATTGAAGTGGGTAAATCGGCTGATTTGACCGCAGTGCGCATGGACGATTTGGAAACGCTGCCTTGCTATGATCCGGCCTCGCATCTTGTGTATGTCGCTGACCGGCATCAGGTCTCCCATGTGTGGGTGGCAGGGCAATTGCATATAAGAGAAGGCAGCCCGATTGGGCTTGAAATCTCGGAGCTAGAAATTCCAGTACGCCTATGGCACAATCGCATGGCGTCCTAAAAGCTTGTTTTGGTTCCAAGTTTTCGGCGTGAAAT
Organism: Burkholderiales bacterium; assembly: GCA_035273665.1. Lineage (GTDB taxonomy): Bacteria > Pseudomonadota > Gammaproteobacteria > Burkholderiales > SG8-39 > DATEEW01. Next base: position 3,970 of record DATEOW010000065.1, read on the forward strand.
GATTGAGGCTAGCGCTTTAATAACTTTGAGGGAAGGCACTCTATGAATATGCAAAAACAAAACGCCTGGTTTATTGCCGGGCTGCTGCTCCTCGGGTCTTTATGCACCCAGGCTGTTGCACAAGTAAAACCCCTGGCGTATGTGCAAGACCAGCGCGGCGTCGTCGTTAAAAACTCGACCGGCCTCTGCTGGCGCACCGGCTATTGGACACCCGCTCAGGCGATCGCAGAATGCGATCCTGATCTGGTGAAAACCGCCGCCGCACCTGCACCATCGCAAGCCGCTCCAACTCCCGTCCCCGCACCTGCCGTGAAACCCTCGCAAGAGAAAATCACCCTGGCTGCCGACGTGCTCTTCGACTTCGACAAGTACGCGCTGCGTCCTGAAGGCAAGGCTGAGTTGGATAAAGTGATCAATCAGATGAAAGGCCTGAATCTCGAGGTCATCATCGCCATCGGCCACACCGATAGCATCGGCACCGACGCGTACAACCAACGCCTATCGGTACGTCGCGCTGAATCGGTCAAATCGTACTTTGTCAGCAAAGGCGTCGACGCCAACCGCGTTTACACCGAAGGCAAAGGCGAGAAGCAGCCTGTAGCAGATAACAAGTCCCGCGACGGTCGTCAGAAAAACCGCCGTGTGGAAATCGAAGTTGTCGGCACCCGGTAATTTCGATACAGCCTTAAAAGCCCCGCTTCGGCGGGGCTTTTTTATTTCTACTTTTGGTGTTTAACTCGCGCCATGCGCCTAAACGTCGATCCGCAGGAATTACAGAAATTCAGCGAGCTTGCCCATCGTTGGTGGGATCCGCAAAGCGAATTCAAACCGCTGCACGAAATCAATCCGCTCCGTTTGGCTTGGATCGAAGAGAAAGCCGGCGGCCTCATGGGCAAACAGGTTCTCGATGTCGGTTGCGGCGGTGGAATTTTGAGTGAAGCGATGGTTCGGCGCGGTGCGCAAGTCAAAGGCATCGACCTCGGCGACAAAGCCCTGAAGGTGGCACAGCTACACGCGCTGGAAACGCAAACGCAAATCGAATACGAACTCGTCTCGGCCGAATCGCTCGCGGAGAGCGAGCCCGGCGCCTATGACGTCGTCACTTGCATGGAAATGCTGGAACACGTGCCGCAGCCCGCTTCGATCGTCGAAGCCTGCGCGAGACTCGTCAAACCGAATGGGCATGTCTTCTTTTCCACCATCAATCGCAACCTCAAGGCTTATCTCTTCGCCGTCATCGGCGCCGAATACATCCTCAATCTATTGCCCAAACGCACGCACGACTACGCCAAGTTCCTCAAACCCTCCGAGTTGGGCGGCCATTGCCGAGTCGCGGGGCTGGAGTTGCGTCACATCGTCGGCATGACCTACAACCCCATCACAAAAATCTACGCATTGGGGCCGGACACCGACGTCAACTACATGATCCACTGCGTCCGAAACTAAGGGCACGCAACTGAGCGCGCCCATGATCAAAGCGGTCCTGTTCGACCTTGACGGCACTTTAGCCGACACCGCGCCCGACCTCGCCGGCGCGCTGAACATTTTGTTGCGCGAACAGGGTGCCCCCCTCATCGAATTCGAGAAAGCCAGACCGCTCACCTCCATAGGCGCGCGCGGCATGATCAAAGCGGGGCTGGGTATCGAACCGCTGCATCCGGAATTCGAAACGCTGCGCGACCGTTACCTGCAGATCTACCGCGACAACATCTGCATCGACACCCGGCTCTTCGACGGCGTACCGGAACTACTTACCGCCCTCGAAGCGCAGAAGATTGCTTGGGGCATCGTCACCAACAAGCATGAACGCTTCACCGCACCGCTGCTCAAAGCCTTGCAACTGGATATACGCGCCGCTTGCGTCGTGTGTGGCGACACCACGGCGCATGCGAAACCTCACCCCGACCCGCTATTACACGCCGCCAAGCTCATTGGCGTAGCGCCAAGAGACTGCCTCTACGTGGGCGATGACGTTCGCGACATCCAAGCCGCGCGCGCCGCGGGGATGCCCGTCATCGCC
>DATEOW010000066.1:0-8822 GCA_035273665.1 Burkholderiales bacterium
TGTTGATCGCTGTGATAGGGGTTGCGCAAGCGAACTTCGAGTCGATCGCGCGTGCGCGCGATAAAAATCTCAATCGTCCCAGCGCCTTCACAAGGCTCGACACCATGGTAGACGCCGTTTTCGACCAGGGGCTGTAAAAGCAAAGGCGGCACAAGCGCATCCATGGGCGCTTTATCGATTTGCCAAGACACGATCAACCGGTCGCCCAGACGCAGTTGCTCCAAATTCAAGTATTGCCGGGTGATTTCGATTTCTTTCGAAAGCGGTATCAACCGCTTGTTATCGGCCATGAGCGTGCGATACAACTCGGCGAGATCCTCCAAGGCGGTTTCGGCCCGGCGCGGGTCACTCCGCATCATGGCGAGCACGGCATTCAAAGCGTTATATAAAAAATGAGGGCGTATGCGAGCTTGCAGCGCCTGTAGCCTTGCCTCGGCGAGAACAGGCGAGAACGCGAGTTGACGTAAATAAAAGTATGAGGCCAACAACGCCGTGGTCAATAACGCCAAAGCACATCCTCGCAAGTAGTTATGCGAAGCGTCACCACCGATTCCGGCGACGAGCCATTGAACCACCACAGTGAACACCAGAACGATTATTGCGACGAGCGGAAGCCCTCGCCAATACGCCAATCGCCCCAGCACGGGCTGTAGCAACCACAGACTCGCTGTAACCGCGCATAAAACCGGTTCAACAAATAAGGCGATGTTCAAGGTTTCTTCCAGAACACCCTTGAACGTGTCGGCGCGCAAGACAGCGGCCAACATGGCCGCGCCGTTTACGCATAAGAGAATGCGTGCGATGACGCCCAGATTGCGAAAATCCGGCAAAGCTTCTGGAATCAGACGGCCCGAACGCGCGTGCGGCATGGTGACCTTTATTCGCTTGGCCGGCAGGGGCCTGAGCTTTTAGCTTAGAATCGGCACAGATAGTGAGCGATTGTTCAACCCTATTTGCCTTTTTTCAAGCCGCCATGCCCGCACCGAAGGAACCCAATCACACTGCCGCGCCCGTTCAAGCCTGGTCTGGTCGCTTTGGTGAAGCGGTAGACGAGCGCGTCAAGCGCTATACGGCGTCCGTATCCTTCGATCGGCGGCTCGCTTTATTCGATATTCAGGGGTCCCTGGCGCATGCGCGCATGTTGGCCGCTGCTCAAATCATCGACGGCAAGGACCTTGGGGAAATCGAGCGGGGGCTAGCTACTATTCAGCAGGAAATTGCACAGGGGGCCTTCGAGTGGTCTCTCGACGCAGAAGACGTTCATCTCAATATCGAACGGCGGCTCGTCGCGCTGGTGGGCGATGCGGGCAAGCGGCTTCATACCGGACGCTCGCGTAACGACCAAGTCGCCACCGATATTCGCCTTTTCATGCGGGCGGCAATCGACGAAGTGACGAATTTGATTCGCGCATTGCAGAAGGCGGTTGTCGATCTGGCGGATAAGCACGCCGAAACGATCATGCCTGGCTTCACGCATTTGCAAGTGGCGCAGCCTGTCACGTTCGGCCACCACTTGCTTGCTTATTACGAAATGTTGAAGCGGGATCATGAGCGTTTTGCAGAGTGCCGTAAACGCGTGAACCGCCTGCCGTTGGGCGCCGCGGCACTGGCCGGAACGTCATTTCCCATCGATCGTGAAGCGGTCGCTCGTGAATTAGGTTTCGACGGCTTATGCGACAACTCGCTAGACGCCGTTTCCGACCGCGATTTCGCCATTGAGTTTTGCGCGGCGGCTTCGTTGTTGATGATTCATCTTTCGCGCTTTTGCGAAGAGTTGATTCTGTGGATGAATCCAAGCTTCGGTTTTGTGACGCTGCCCGACCGTTTTTGCACCGGCTCGTCGATCATGCCGCAGAAGAAGAATCCGGATGTGCCCGAACTTGCGCGCGGTAAGACCGGTCGCGTCATTGGTCATCTCATGGGATTGCTCATGTTGATGAAGGGCCAGCCGCTCGCCTATAACAAAGACAACCAGGAAGACAAAGAGCCGCTGTTCGATACCGTCGATACGCTGGTAGACACATTGTCGATCTTCGCGGAAATGGTGCCGGGCATTCAAGCCAATACGGCGGCGATGAAGGCTGCGGCGCGGCAAGGCTTCGCTACCGCCACCGATCTGGCCGATTACCTTGTTAAACGCGGTCTTCCTTTCCGTGATGCCCATGAGGCGGTGGCCCGCGCTGTACGTGCGGCCGAAAAAACCGGCTGCGACCTGGCCGATCTGCCTTTGGCGACCTTGCGGGAGTTTTCCTCTCTCATCGACGAAGACGTTTTTAAGGTCCTCAGCCTGGAAGGTTCGCTGGCCGCCCGCAATCATGCCGGCGGAACGGCCCCCGCGCAGGTACGGAAGGCCGTACAACGCGCGCGTGCGGAACTTGCCTGATTTTCGCCTAAGGCAGGCTTGATGCCCTGCTAGGGCTGGGGTACACAGGCACTATGTCCGAATCCTCCGCCCGGCCCGAGTCATCCTTGGTCGAATCCTTGCCGCAAACCGCGTCCGGTGATGACGGCGGCTCGCGTATGCCGCAGCGAGTTGGGAAATACGAGGTGCTCCGCCGTCTTGGCTATGGGGCCACCAGCGAGGTTTATCTCTGCCACGACGAGTTTGCCAACCGCGATGTCGCCGTCAAAGTCGTGTATCAAGACAAACTGAACGATACCGAACAAAAGGGCCGCGTTTATCGCAAGCTTTTCGTCACCGAGGCATCGCTTGCCGGACGTCTGGCGCATCCTCACATTGTGCAGATCTACGATGCGGTCGTTGGCGACCAGCAATCCTATATCGTCATGGAGTTCGTCGCCGGCGGTACGCTAGAACAGTTCTGCACGCCGGAGTCGATGCTTCCAATCGACAAAGTCGTGGAGATGATCTTCAAGTGCACGCGCGCGCTCGATTTCGCGCAGAAGCTCGGTGTGACGCACCGCGACATCAAGCCGGCGAACATTCTTTTGGAAGGCGACACCGAAATAAAAATCTCGGACTTTGGGTCCGCGATTCTGAACACAGGCGACACCACGCTTGTTGTCGGCATCGGCTCACCTGCGTATATGTCCCCGCAGCAAATCAAGGAACAGACGCTCGATCACCGCACGGATATTTATTCGCTCGGCGTCGTGATGTACCAGCTATTGACGGGTTCATTGCCTTTCAACGCAACGAACAACTTCAGCATGATGTATCAGATCACCACGGTAGAACCCGCGCCCCCTTCCTCACTGCGCCCGGATATTCCGCCGGCGCTCGATCGCATCGTCAAGCTCGCGATGCACAAGGAACTTGATCGCCGCTATCAAAGCTGGGATGAATTTGCACACGATCTCGCCGAAGCTTTCCGAGTGGAACACCTCGCGCGCCGCCGCGAAGTCGCCGACAGCGAAAAGTTCAACACCTTACGCGGCATGCCCTTCTTCAAAGAATTTACCGATGCGGAGTTGTGGGAAGTCATGCGCATCAGTCATTGGGAAGATACACAACCGGGCACTCAGATCATGCGCGAAGGCGAAGAAGGCGAGTTCTTTTGCATTCTTGCCTCCGGCACGGTACAGGTGACCCGCCAAAACCGCTTACTCACCATTCTCGAGGCCGGAGAATGCTTCGGCGAGATGGCTTATCTATCGCGGGCTTCGAATCAGCGCACGGCGGATGTCCACGCCATGAGCAAAGCGCGGGTCATCACTATTCGATGCGATCGGCTCGCCGAGAGCTCGGATGCGTGTCGGCACCGCTTCGACCGCGCCTTTATGGATATCTTGGTGGGTCGTTTGAGCGCCGCCAACGTACGGCTCACGGCAGCCTAAACCTTAGCCGTCACCATTTTCTATAGCTCGGCGGCCCGTTACTTGGCTACGCCCAATCAGCCTTAGTCGGACAAGGCGAACAAAACCCCTTGTTCGCGATCCCCGCCTCGTTCAACCTTGTAGCAGTTTTTGCAACTCGCCTGTCTGATACATCTCTTTCATGATGTCCGAGCCGCCGACGAATTCGCCCTTCACATAGAGTTGCGGAATGGTGGGCCAGTTCGCAAAGTCCTTAATGCCCTGGCGAATCTCCTGGTCCTCCAGCACATTGACAGTAAAAGGCTCGGCGACGCCGCAAGCCTTCAGGATCTGGACCGCATTGGCGGAGAAACCGCATTGCGGGAAAGTGGGCGTGCCTTTCATATACAGCACGACGGGATGCGAACTTACTTGTCCGCGAATTCTGTCTTGAGTGTCCATCGATATTCCTTTCGAAAACTTCGGCGAATTTTAAAGCAAACGCCCACCGGTGATACGCACATGCCCGGCAAGGTCTTTCCAATTCCGAATTTCACTATAGCCGTAAGCGGCAAGTAAATCGTGGCAGCGCTCCGCTTGGTCATAGCCGTGTTCAAATAATAGCCAGCCGCCCACTTCCAGGCGATTGCGCGATTCGTGCGCAATGCGGCGGATGCAATCAAGACCGTCCGGTCCGCCGGTCAACGCCAGACGGGGCTCGAAGCGCAAATCGCCTTGGCCCAGATGTTTATCGTCTTCCGCAATATAAGGCGGATTGGAAACGATCAGATCGAAACGTCCTGCCGGTACTTCCTTGAACCAGTCGCTGCACACAAAGCGCACCGCTGCTCCGTGTCTTTCAGCATTGCGGGTCGCGACGACCAGCGCGATCTCCGAAATGTCCACTGCCCAGATCTCCATGTCCGGCGCGTGATGGGCGAGCGCTACCGCTATCGCGCCGCTACCCGTACCCAGATCGATGGCTCGCCCGCCGCCTTGGGGTCCGACCGTCAGCGCTACTTCAACGAGCAATTCGGTTTCCGGCCTCGGGATGAGCACATCGGAGGTGATGCGCAATTCGAGGCTATAAAACTCTCGCTCGCCCGTAATGTATGCAATCGGTTCGCCGGCATGGCGGCGGGCATAAAGCCGCCGCGCCATTTGTTCGACTGCCTCATCCGCTTGTTCGTCCAGCCGCGCGAGCAACCAAGTGCGTGGCCGCGATGCGGCCGTTTCGAGCAACATGCGCGCTTCCAGTTCCGGCAAACCGCTTTCGCGAAGCAAGCGGCGATAAGTTTCCGCCATGTGTCTTAGGCCGCCTCGCCCAAGGCGGCGAGCAGTTCAGCCTGATGTTCTGCGGAGAGCGCGTCGATCAGATCGTTCATATCGCCGTCCATAATGGCGGCGATTTTGTAGAGCGTCAGATTGATACGATGGTCCGTTACGCGGCCCTGAGGAAAGTTATAAGTGCGAATGCGCTCCGAACGATCACCGCTGCCGACCAAGGATTTGCGCGTGGCGGCTTCCTTCGCTTGCTGTGCGCGCGTTTGCACATCCTTGATTCTCGCCGCGAGCACCGCCATGGCGCGCGCCTTGTTCTTATGCTGGGAGCGATCCTCTTGGCATTCGACCACGATGCCCGTCGGAATATGCGTAATGCGCACGGCCGAGTCGGTCTTGTTGATGTGCTGCCCACCCGCACCTGAGGCGCGGAACGTATCGATGCGTAATTCCGCCGGGTTGAGCACGACATCGGCAACCTCGTCGGCTTCCGGCAATACGGCCACCGTGCATGCGGAAGTATGGATGCGTCCCTGCGTTTCCGTTTCCGGCACCCGCTGTACGCGATGGCCTCCCGACTCGAACTTCAATTTCGAATAGGCGCCATGCCCGATGATGCGCACGATCGCTTCTTTGTAGCCTCCCATATCCGAGTGGCTTTCAGCAATCACTTCGACTTGCCAGCGATTGCGTTCCGCATAGCGCAAATACATGCGCAATAAATCGCCCGCAAAGATCGCGGACTCATCGCCCCCCGTGCCGGCACGCACTTCCAAAAAAATGTTGCGTTCGTCGTTCGGGTCTGTGGGGAGCAACAACTTCTGCAATTCGCCTTCGAGCGCATCCATGCGCGACTGCGCCGCTTCAATTTCGCTCTGCGCAAAAACTTTCATCTCCGCATCGTTGAGCATCTCCTGCGCAGCCTGCAAGTCCGCTTCGGCAGCCTGATAGGCGCGGTAGTGCTCGACCACCGGTGCGATTTCTGCGTTCTCGCGCGTCAGCCGGCGATATTGATCCATGTCGCGCGTCACGTCTTCGGAGGACAGCAGGACGTTCAGCTCTTCGAGCCGCCGAGAAATCTGATTGAGTTTTGTTTGTAAGCTTTGTTTCATAGAGACCGGATGACTGGCATCCGGAAATCCTTTAGCGTGGGTCGCGCAGCTCGTAGAGGCGCGCAAGCAGGCGCTGCAGCTCGTCCCGATCATCGGCGCCCGCATCGTGCAAGGCTTGAGTGGGTGCGTGAAGTAACTTGTTCGTTAGGCTGTGTGACAAGGCTTCGAGCACCGCTTGAGGATCGTCCCCTCGCGCGAGATGTTTCGCCGCGCGCTCGACCTCCAGACGCCGCGCGTCTTCTCCGCGCTCGCGCAATGCACGAATAAGCGGCACGAGCTCGCGCGATTCCATCCAGTGCAGGAAACTTCCCACCTGCGCGTCGATGATGGCCTCGGCTTGCGCCACATGCGAAGCGCGCTCGTCGAGCCCGCTACGGACGATCTCGGCGAGATCGTCGATGCTGTAAAGATAGATGTCGTCGAGTTGTGCAACTTCCGGCTCGATGTCGCGCGGCACACCAAGATCGACCATGAACACCGGCGCATGGCGGCGGGCTTTGATGACCCGTTCCATCATGCCTTTGCCCAAGATGGGCAGGGTACTCGCCGTACAGGAGATCACGATGTCAAAGTTCGGCAGCTGTTCGGGCAACTCGCTCAGAGAGAGCGTCTGCGCACCGATACGATGCGCGAGCGCTTGTGCCCGATCGGGACTGCGATTGGCAACGGCCATTGCGCGCGGAAACTGCGCGGCGAAGTGTGTCGCCGCAAGGTCGATCATCTCTCCCGCGCCGATGAATAGCACACGCTGATCTCGCAAGGACGGGAAGATACGCCCGGCCAAACGTACTGCCGCCGCCGCCATGGACACGACGTTCGCTCCGATTCCTGTATCGGTGCGCACCTGCTTGGCAACTGCGAAAGAACGTTGAAATAGGCGCGACAAAGTCGTCCCTAATGTGCCGACCTCTTCGGCGGTGCGAACCGCATCTTTAAATTGGCCCAGGATCTGCGGCTCGCCCAGAACCATCGAATCGAGACCCGCGGCGACGCGGAACGCATGACGAACCGCCTCTTCCGGAGGAAGCGTATACAGATGCGGCTTCAATACCTGCGCATCGACGCCATGGTATTGCGCGAGCCAGGACAACGCCTGCCCGGGGTCTCCCGACGCGCAATAAAGTTCAGTGCGATTACAGGTGGAAAGAATGGCGGTTTCCCGAGCCGGTCTCGCCTGAAACAACTCCGCCAAAGCGTGCTTTAGACGATCAGCACCGAACACCACTCGCTCGCGCACGGCGATGGGAGCAGTCTGGTAGTTGAGGCCTAAAGTAAAAAGTTGCATGAAGGGGCTTTCGGACAGCTCGGAATTATACCGGGAGCGGCTTCCCCCAGCCCCGCTCAATGAGCTTTTTCGCTGCTTTTCTTCGTCCTGACAAGGACTTCCGACGAAACGCCCGCGTCACTCACCCAACGGGGCGCGAGCTAAAGCGGTGACGCCACTTGCGCCCAAGCATTCGGCGCGCATCAGGGGATGCCGATAAGTTTGTGTGTTTGCAAACTCAGACGCCATCGCGGGTGCGCCAAACAATAGGCGACCGCTTCGGCGGTATTTCGATCCCGCACGGGACCATCCATCGGCTGCAAATAGAAATGATCGAAGCGCCAATCCACTACTTGCGTGGGATCGAGTCCTTCTTGTGGGTACACAAGCTTCAGTTCATTGCCCTCGCGTTGCACGATCGTGCTGCCCGCCTTTGGGCTGACGCATAGCCAATCGATATCTGGGGGCGCCACGATCGTGCCGTTACTCTCAACGGCGATATAAAAATCTGCTGCATGCAATGCGTCGATCAACGCTTCGTCCAGTTGCAGAAGCGGTTCCCCGCCGGTGCAGACAACGAAGCGCTGATGCTTCGGCAAATCACCCCACAACCGCACTAGATGCGCAACTAAAGCTTCGGCGTCTTGAAACCGGCCCCCGTTGATGCCATCGGTCCCGACGAAATCGGTGTCGCAGAATCTGCAAATCGCGGCAGCGCGATCCTGTTCGCGACCGCTCCACAAATTGCAGCCTGCAAAGCGGCAAAACAACGCGACACGGCCCGCGTTTGCGCCTTCGCCTTGCAGGGTGAGGAAAGCTTCTTTAACTGCGTAGCTCATTTGGCCTAGGAAGAGACATATTGAGGGAAGTTTAGAGCTTTCTAGACCAAACTTTTATACGAATGAATTCTTTTGCAGCAAATTCGCTAGAAAGAAAAACGCTGTTGGTATAAAAGACCGCATCGTAATTCCAGCTGCAGAGAAAAATGGCTACCCCAGTTCATAACTACGTCCCAGAACTCATTCCAAATACCGGCAATGCGCTCATCGACGGCCTTATTCAAGGCGGCGCTTGGTACTACGGCGGTCCTACTCAACCGACCATACTCACTTATTCCTTCCATACGGAAACGAGCATGGATTGGACATCAAGCTGGCAATCGATGATCAACCAGGCGTTCGCGAGCTGGTCCGCTGTCGCAAACGTCACGTTCACTAAAATCTCCGCGCCGGCAAGTTACGCCGACACTAATGCCGACATCGCCTTCACCTTTCTTGGTTATGACCCGGGCGCCTTCGCCCAAGGGATGTTTCCCGACCCCGTGTTCGCAGACTTAATCTATGACCGTGATCTTTATCCGAAATCCGAAGGCGATATCGATTTTTTTGAACAACATTATATTTTCGATT
>DATEOW010000067.1:0-7832 GCA_035273665.1 Burkholderiales bacterium
CTTGATTAGGTCAAACGACTTGTGAGCTTCTAAAGTAACGCGACGGGCATGGCATCGACAAATTTCTTCAGAGCCATTGTCTATCAACATGAACCGGCCCGCATTCATACCAAGAGCGCGTATTGTTAACGATCCGGACCAGAAAAAGCATCACCGGAACCTCGATCAGCACGCCGACAACGGTGGCCAGCGCCGCTCCAGAATTGAACCCATACAAGCCGATGGCGACAGCGACCGAGAGCTCGAAGAAATTCGACGCGCCGATCAGAGCCGCCGGCGCGGCCGCACAGTGGGCAACACCGAACCGCCGGCTGAGCCAGTAGGCAAGCCCAGCATTAGCCGCAACCTGCAGCAGGATGGGTATGGCCAGTAGCGCGATGATCAATGGTTGCCTAACCAAAGCCTCGCCCTGGAAGCCGAACAAGAGAACAAGCATCGCTAACAGCGCGAGGATAGAAACCTTTCCCGCGCGCTGCATTGCTGCGTTGAACACGTCTGACCCGTTCTTCAATAAGCGGTACCGCCAAAATTGGGCAATTGCTAACGGGATGACGATGTAAAGCACAACGGAGAGAAGCAAGGTGTCCCAAGGGACGGAGATCGACGAAACACCAAGCAGCAACCCCACGATCGGGGCAAAGGCGAAAATCATGATGAGATCGTTCAAAGCGACCTGCGTCAGCGTGAACTGCGCATCGCCGCGCGCTAAGTTGCTCCACACAAACACCATCGCGGTACAGGGCGCAGCCGCTAGCAGGATGAGCCCCGCCACATAACTATCGATCTGCTCAGCGGGCAGCCAGGGCGCAAAGGCATGTCGGATGAAGATCCATGCGAGCAAGGCCATCGAAAAAGGTTTTACTGCCCAGTTCACGAATAGTGTGACGCCAATGCCTCGCGCGTGCTGCCGCACTTCCCCAAGGGAGCGGAAATCGACCTTCGCGAGCATCGGAATCACCATAGCCCAGATGAGGAGGCCAACCGGAATATTGATCTGCGCAATCTCCAACCGGCCAAGCCACTGGACTGGCGCTGGTAGGAACTGTCCGAGCAAAACGCCCGCGGCCATGCAAAGCGCCACCCAAATACTTAGGTACTTTTCGAAGAAACCGATCTGAGGTGAGCTATCGAGTTGCGCTGTTGAAGCGGTGGATGTCATCAGTTGCCTGGTGATGTCTTAGCGATGTCGCGCACGTGTTCTTGGAGCCGCATTCGATCGATGCTCGCGATAGGCAAATTAACCAAGAGACCGATCCGCGTGTTTAAGACTGTGAATGCCTGAAGGAAGGCTCGGCGCTTTTCGTCGTCGCTACCTTCGACTGATGCAGGGTCCGGAATACCCCAATGCGCCGTGATGGGTTGGCCCGGCCAGATCGGACATTCTTCGCCTGCCGCGTTGTCACACACTGTAATCACCAAATCAAGTTTTGGCGCGTCACCCTTTTCAAACTCGTCCCAGTTCTTGCTGCGCAATCCTTCCACCGGATAATCGTTCTGGCGTAGGAGATCGATCGCAAATCGATTGACTGCACTCGCCGGTTTGCTGCCCGCGCTATAAGCCTTGAACCGCCCCTGGCCTATGCGGTTCAGAATCGCTTCGGCCAGGATTGATCGCGCTGAGTTACCGGTACAAAGAAAAAGCACGTGGTATGGGGTAAGCATGGACGGTCAGCTGCAACAAGAAGGTAGGCAGCACTTTTTGAAATCCTTGCTGTCGGTCGATTGCACTTCCCGAAGCGCTTCGGGGTTTTTAGGGGTTGCCCCGAAGATCGGAACGCTCCCAAGCGAGTAGAACGTTTCCCATGCGATTCCCGTTGGATCCTGTACCCAGTATTTTTCAGATTCGGCATAGCAGCATGTGGTTCCCGGTTCGGCTACTACATTGAGGCTGGCCCGTTCCAGTTGTGCGCGCATCTTTTCAAGCTCAACTTCGTCATCAAGTTGGAAGCCCATATGATTAAGGCCTGGTTCGCCCTCCCGGTCTGAGATGGCAAAATTTATTCGTGGCTCATCAATCATCCACTTTGCATAATCCGTCTTAATTACACTCGGCTCGCGACCAAATAGCGCCGAATAAAAGCGTGCGCTTGCGCTGACATCTTTGACACTGACATGCACGTGAAAGCGTTTCATGCTGATCTCCTTTTTTGAGAAGTGGGTAATTTGCTAGGGGCACATTCGATTCCACACACGTCGCCCTGGCAGCAGTTTTCGGTGAGGTAACCGAGCAGCGTGGTCATCGCCTTGTAATTAGCCTCGTAGTAAATGAACCGGCCTTCCTGGCGCGCGGTGATCAACCCCGCATGCGTCAGCTCCTTCAGATGGAAGGACAGCGTCGCATTGGCGGCTTTGAGCCGCTGCGCTAGATCGCCCGCGGCGACCCCTTCAGGCCCGGCTTGCACCAGCTCTCGGTAAATCGCCAGACGGGTTTCCTGGGCGAGCGCCCCAAGGGCCTGGACTGCGTCTTTAGTTTTCATGTTTCTAGTATTATCGAAATATATAGGCGCGTCAATACTGCGATCCTTCAACTGCTTTTGAACTGCCCTGGTCTAGGGCAGCAGGTTGCCGTACCACTGGATGGCCAAGTGTCAAATTCACGATCAAGCGCCCGATCGCGAGCCACGATTCCTTACTCGAAGGTTCGATACGTTAGCTTCTAAGAAGCCGGCGGTTTACTTGCTCCGGCTACGCCGCGCGTTCAGCACAACGCCAGCGAACGCAATGGCGATCACGATCACTTGGGCGATCGCGGTCTCTGCGGTCGGATAGAGGCCAAACACTTCAATGCGCGGTATTGCCATTGCCGTTACATTCATCCACCCGGCTTCCTGTAGGGCCGCCACGCCCTTGCCCGCGAGCACGACGGCAAGGACGGCGACAAGTATCGAACTAACCGCAAAAAACTTTCCGATGGGCATTCGCGCACTCGTACGAAGCAGCGCCCATGTAATGATTGCGAGTGCGATGAGGCCCACAACGAAACCGGCTGCAACCGCCTGGCCGCTTCCCTCCGAAGTGAGCGCGGAGTAGAACAAGACCGTCTCGAACACCTCACGATAGACTGCGATGAAGGCAAGTCCGAAAAGAGCCCAGTTCGTGCGTCGGGACATGGCATCAGATAGCTTCTCGCGCAAGTAGGCTTGCCAACGGTCGGCGCTGCTCTTTTGATGCATCCAGAGACCGACGCTCAACAAAACCACAGCTGCGAAGATCGATGACAATCCTTCAGTGATTTCGCGACTCGCGCCGCTGATATCGACTAAGTAGGTGGCGGCCGCCCACGTTAAACCGCCCGCGATCAGTGCCATAGTCCAACCGAAATGCACGGAACGGATTGCGTCGGAGCGTTCCGTCTTTTTGAGGAAAGCAAGCATTCCGACTACGATTAGTAAGGCTTCGAGTCCTTCCCGAAGCAAAATCGTGAGTGCCCCGATGAAGGTTGCTGTGGAATCATTCGCGGTGGTCTCAAGTTCGTGTTGCGCCTCTTCAAGCAATCCATCAAGGCGTCTAGCCGAAGATTGCCACGCCTGCGCATCGCTGCCGGCAAGGGCGCTGCGGTAAGCGATCATGGTGTCTTCGATATCGCTGAGCAAGCCGCGATTGCGCGCGCCCAGCGCTGGCTCTAAAGGCTCGAACCGTCCAGATAAGCCGAAAGCGCGAGACGAGTTGCCTGCGTACGATCGCCTTGTTCCGCTGCACGTAGGCTTTCCCTCAAGCGTTGGCGCGTAAGCGCAAAACCGCCTTGAGCCGCGCGCATCGCCGTGGATTCGTAACGCAGGTACGCCATGACATCGCGTGCGTTTTCTGGACCCAAAGAAGTGGCGAGACTACTTTCAGTCGCCGTGGCGAGCGCGTTAAAGTTTGGTAGCGCGGCGTGAGTGCGTCGGTCTGCGTCCCAGAGTGCTTTGCCTCGGCTGCGCATAGACTGGTTATGCGACAGCGTCGATATATAAAAGGCTAGCGCCCAGCGGTCTTGTTCTTCAAGCGATGCGAAGCTCGGCATCGCGGTGCCCGCGACGCCCTGAGAAATCGCTTCATACAAAGCAAGCAAGCTCCTCGAGCGAGCGCGCTCGGCGTCAGTGAAGGCGATCGGTTTTGGGTCAAGCGCCGTGGCAGCCGGACCATCCCCGGCGCCACTGAGTCCATGACAGCCCGCGCATCGCTCGCTATATAAGACCTTTCCGCGTCCGAGATCCGGCGCGCTAGAAGGTCCCTTTGCCATCGGATATGCATTGAGCAAGACTGCGTTTGCAGCATTAGCAAGGCTGGCGACTTCTTGTTCAGGTGCTTTGCGATCGACGGCTGTTTGAAGCGCCTTTGCGGCCTTTGCGAGTTCTTCTCGTTGAGGATGCGGGGGGAGCGTGGCGGCCATCTTCACCGCCGTTGCGGTGAACTCCAGCATTTCTGCGTACTCTGCGGCGCTCGTCACGGTGCCCGCTTGCACTGCACCCGCGTAATCGACCGCCACATAATCGATCAGCTGCCACAGCTGGCGTGGCTCTGCATGGTCCGCGCCCCAAGCTGAGCTCCACAAAATACTTAAGACAAAAAACAGACCACACTTAAAACGCGTCACGACGGCTCCCGATGCTTGTGTAAGCGCTGCCGGCGGGTGGCGCGAGGTGATTTTGTAATATTGTATTTTACGCTCTGATGCGCAGGATTCTGATAGCCCCGGATAGCACGAGCGCCGCGATCGCCGCACCGACCACAAAGTCCGGCCAAGCCGCACCCGTCCACCATACAAGCGCACCGGCGATGATGACCCCGAGGTTGGCGAGCACATCATTGGTTGTAAAAATCCAACCGGCTTTCATATGCGCGCCCCCCTCTCGGTGGCGCGAAAGCAGCATCAATGTGATTAAGTTTGCTACGAAAGCAACCGCGGCCACCCCCATCATGCCGAGCGATTCTGGGTCGCTACCAAACCACGCACGACGCGCGACTTCAGACGCTGCAGCGAGCGCGAGCACCAATTGCAGCCACCCCGATAAATGCGCGGCGCGAAGTTTTGTGCGAGCAGCACGGCCCACTGCATAGAGACTCACACCGTAGACCGCCGCGTCGGCGAACATGTCGAGTGAGTCGGCGATGAGACCCGTCGATTGAAACGCAAGCCCGGCGCTGAGCTCCGCGACAAACATGAACAGATTGATGCCGAGCGCAATCCGGAGGACGTTCGCTTCGTTTTTTCGCTCGGGAACTGCTTCGCCAGCAAACGCTGAGGTGCCCGTAAGTACTGCCCCCAGTCGCAAATTTTCAAGCTTGGCCCGAATGGGCGCGACGTCACTGCTGTGAAACACTTCAAGCTTGCGAGCCGGGATGTCGAAACGGAGTCCCGTTACACCGCCCAAGTCTTCAAGCGCCATGCGAATCATGCCCTCCTCGGAAGGGCAATCCATTGCCGGCACATTGAACTCGCTTCGCCAAAGTCCTGCTTCGGTCGGCGCCGGCGAGTTGGCTTTCGGGGTCGGCGGGGCTACGCCACATCCGCAATCGTTTTTGCAGTCAGCCATCGTATTTAGCGAATTCCAGGTTTTAGGTACACTAAACCCTGTAGTCACTACAGGGTCAAGCCATGAAAATAGGCGAGCTCGCAACCGGGTCCGGCTGCTCGATCGAAACCATTCGCTACTACGAGCGGGAGGGGCTGCTTCCCCCGCCTGTGCGAACCAGTTCGAACTACCGCGACTACGATGATGGCCATGTCGAATTGCTGGGTTTCGTTCGGCATTGCCGCAGCCTGGATATGGGCTTGGCCGATGTTCAGCGGCTCCTAGCATTCCGGCAAGATCCGCAGGCGCACTGCGCGGACGTCAACGGCATTCTCGAACAGCATATTGCGCATGTTGCTAAGCGCCTTGCGGAGTTGCAGACGTTGCAGAAACAGCTGCTCAAGCTACGTGCTCGTTGTCGCAAGGAAGTGAAAGCTTGTGGTGTACTGCAAGCGTTGAATGATAGGCTACCCGTTCACCCGTCTAAATGAGAGATCGATTACTCGGCGTGTCCCTCCGACGCATTAAATAATAAACGGCCGGCAGTACGAACATTGAAAGCAATGGTGCCGTGATCATGCCACCTACCATCGGGGCGGCAATGCGCTGCATTACTTCGGAACCTGTTCCGGTCCCCCACATGATTGGGAAAAGCCCTGCCAGAATGACGGCGACCGTCATCGCCTTGGGCCGCACGCGAAGTACCGCGCCTTCCTCGATCGCTTCAACCAAGTCTCTTTCACCGGTGTGCGCGCTTTGGATGCGGGTTTGCCACGCGTGTTTCAAGTACAGCAGCATGATGACCCCAAATTCGGCGGCGACGCCTGCGAGCGCGATGAAACCTACTGCCACTGCAACAGATAAGTTGTAACCAAGCAGATAAATGAGCCAGATCCCGCCTACGAGCGCAAAAGGCAGTGTCGCCAGAAGCAAGAAAGCTTCGTCGAAGCGCTTGAAGGTCAAATACAGCAGCACGAAGATGATGAGCAGCGTGAACGGCACGACGACTTTGAGCTTCGCTGTGGCACGTTCCAGGTATTCGAATTGCCCGGACCAGGAGATGGAATAGCCCGCGGGAAGATCGACCCGCTCAGCGACCACTTGCTGCATCTCGCGCACGGCTGACCGCAGATCGCGCCCGCGAATGTCCACATAAACCCAGCCCGAAAGTCGAGCGTTCTCGCTCCTGAGCATCGGGGGGCCGTCCGCAACGCTGATCCTCGCCAAGTCTGCCAAGCGCACATATGCGCCTTGCTCGGTAAGAATCGGAAGGTTGCGTATGCGCTCGACCGAATCGCGTATCTCGCGCGGATACCGGACGTTGATCGGGAATCGCGACAGTCCCTCAACTGTCTCTCCAATGTTTTCCCCGCCGATGGCGGAGGCGACAATGGACTGCACGTCCGCTACGTTCATCCCGAAACGGGCTGCCGCTTCGCGATCCACGTCCACATTGACGTAGCGGCCACCGGTTAAGCGTTCGGCGAGCGCGGAAGACACGCCGGGCACCGACTTCACCGCCTGCTCCACTTGCGCGGTGATGCGGTCGATCTGCACGAGATCCGTCCCTGCGACTTTGACGCCCACGGGGCTTTTGATCCCCGTTGCTAGCATATCGATGCGATTACGAATGGGTGGCACCCAAATGTTCGCGAGGCCTGGCACCTGAACGACGCGATCGAGTTCTTCGACCAGTTTGTCAGGCGTCATGCCTGCGCGCCATTCGCTCATGGGCTTGAACTGGATGGTGCTCTCGAACATTTCCAACGGTGCAGGATCGGTTGCCGATTCGGCGCGTCCCGCCTTGCCGAATACGGTGGCCACTTCAGGTACCGTTTTGATGAGGCGGTCTGTCTGTTGTAGCAACTGCGCCGCTTTGCCAGCCGAGAGCCCTGGCAGCGCTGATGGCATATAGAGCAAGTCGCCTTCGTCCAATGGTGGCATGAATTCGCCGCCAATACGTGCCAGAGGCCACAGCGTCGACAAAAGCAGCACGAATGCGATCGCAAGCGTCAACCAGGGCGCTCGCAAACTCGCGCGTAGCAAGGGCCGGTAGCCAGAAATAAGCGCCCTGTTGAGCGGGTTCGACGCTTCGTCCGGAATGCGGCCGCGAATCAGGTAGCCCATCAATACGGGGATCAACGTGACGGCAAGTCCCGCCGCGGCGGCCATCGCGTAGGTCTTGGTGTAGGCCAAGGGCGAAAACAGTCGCCCTTCCTGCGCTTCGAGCGTAAAGACGGGGATAAATGAAAGCGTGATGATCAACAGCGAAAAGAATAACGCTGGCCCGACTTCCGCAGCTGAATCTGCGATCACCCGCCAATGAGCGTCACCCTT
>DATEOW010000068.1:0-4343 GCA_035273665.1 Burkholderiales bacterium
CGGCATGGGCGGCTTTGTGCGTTCGAGTTGGGATGAAGTCAACGAAATTATCGCAGCGGCAAACGTCTATACGATTAAAGAGCACGGCCCGGATCGCATTATCGGTTTTTCCCCTATTCCGGCGATGTCGATGGTGTCTTACGCAGCAGGTTCGCGCTATCTGTCGCTGATCGGCGGCGTGTGCATGAGTTTCTACGACTGGTATTGCGACTTGCCGCCCTCCAGCCCTCAGGTTTGGGGCGAGCAGACCGACGTCCCGGAATCGGCCGATTGGTACAACTCCAGTTTCATCATGGCTTGGGGCTCCAACGTGCCTCAGACGCGAACGCCGGATGCCCACTTTTTCACCGAGGTCCGCTACAAGGGCGCGAAGGTCGTCGCTGTCACACCCGACTACGCGGAAGTGTCGAAGCTCGCCGATCTGTGGATGCACCCGAAGCAGGGGACAGACGCGGCGTTGGCCATGGCAATGGGCCACGTCATGCTGCGCGAATTCCATCTCGATCGCCAGACCCCGTATTTCACTGACTACTGCCGCCGCTACACGGATATGCCGCTACTCGTGAAGTTGGAGAAGCGCGACGGCAGCTTCGTCGCCGGCCGTTATATCCGCGCCGCCGATTTCGAAAACAAGCTAGGAGAAACGAATAACCCTGAGTGGAAAACCGTCGGGATCGACGAACTCAGCGGCAAAACCGTCGTGCCACAAGGCGCGATCGGTCATCGCTGGGGGCAGCAGGGCAAGTGGAATCTCGAAGCCAAAGAGGGCGCGAACGGCAAAGATGTGCAACTCAAGCTTTCGCTGATCGATGGCCGAGACGAAGTACTGCCGGTCGGCTTCCCTTATTTCGGCGGTATCGAACACGCCCATTTTCAGAGCAACGACCAGGGTGGCGATGTTTTAATTCGCAATGTGCCGGCCAAGCGGGTGGTGCTCAACGGCGAAGAATCTTATGTCGCCACGGTTTTTGATCTGTTGTGCGCAAACTACGGCTTGGATCGCAACTTGGGCGGCGGCAATGTCGCGAAATCCTTCGACGACGATGTTCCCTACACGCCGAAGTGGCAGGAGGCCATTACCGGCGTCAAAGCGCAAGATGTCATCACCGTTGCGCGTCAGTTCGCCGAGAACGCCGAAAAAACCAACGGCAAGTCCATGGTCATTATCGGCGCGGCCATGAACCACTGGTATCACTGCGATATGAACTACCGCGGCATCATCAACATGCTGATGATGTGCGGCTGTATCGGACAGTCCGGCGGCGGCTGGGCGCACTATGTCGGTCAGGAAAAACTGCGGCCACAGACCGGTTGGACCGCCTTGGCTTTCGCGCTCGACTGGCATCGTCCGCCGCGCCACATGAATTCCACGTCCTTCTTCTACGCACACACGGATCAATACCGCTACGAGAAGCTGAAAATCAGTGAAATTCTTTCTCCTACCGCCGATCCTAAGGACTTCACCGGCAGCCTGATCGACTTCAATGTGCGCGCCGAACGCATGGGTTGGTTGCCGAGTGCACCACAACTCGAAACGAACCCCATCGAAGTCTGCAAACAGGCGGCGCAAGCGGGTATCGATCCAAAAGAATACATCGTGCAGGGCCTGACAAACGGCACGCTGAAGATGTCCTGTGAAGACCCCGATAACGCGAAGAACTTTCCGCGCAACATGTTCGTGTGGCGTTCGAACATTCTCGGCTCCTCGGGTAAGGGTCATGAGTACTTCTTGAAGCATCTGCTCGGCACGCAGCATGGCGTACAAGGCAAAGATCTAGGCAGCGAAGAGGCCAAGCCGGAAGAAGTGGTATGGCATGACCAAGCGCCTGAAGGAAAGCTGGATCTCCTCGTAACGTTGGACTTCCGCATGTCTACCACCTGCCTCTATTCGGACATCGTCTTACCGACCGCAACCTGGTACGAGAAGAACGATCTGAATACTTCGGATATGCACCCCTTCATTCATCCGCTGTCGGCCGCAACCGATCCGGCTTGGGAAGCGCGCAGCGATTGGGATATCTATAAGGGCATCGCAAAAACGTTCTCCGAAGTGGCGGAGGGCGTGCTTGGGGTCGAAAGGGAGGTCGTGCTGACGCCCATGCATCACGACACGCCCGGCGAATTAGCGCAGGCGATCGACGTGAAAGACTGGAAACGCGGCGAATGCGATTTCGTTCCGGGCAAGACCGCGCCGATTATCACCGTGGTCGAACGGGACTATCCCAACACTTACAAAAAATTTACCGCGCTCGGACCGCTGATGACCTCCGTTGGTAACGGCGGCAAAGGCATTGCGTGGAACACGGATGCCGAAGTCAAGAACTTGCGCGACCTCAACTACCCCGTCACAGAAGAGGGCATTACAAAAGGTTTGCCGCGTATCGAAACCGATATCGACGCCGCCGAAGTGGTGTTGATGCTTGCGCCGGAGACGAACGGCGAAGTCGCGGTCAAAGCTTGGGAAGCGCTGTCCAAAATCACCGGCCGCGAACACAAGCATCTCGCACTACCAAAAGAAGAAGAGAAAATCCGCTATCGCGATCTGCAAGCGCAGCCGCGCAAGATCATCAGTTCGCCGACTTGGTCCGGCATCGAGTCGGAACACGTTTGCTACAACGCCGGCTACACGAATGTGCACGAGTACATTCCATGGCGCACATTGACCGGCCGCCAGCAGTTCTATCAAGACCACAAGTGGATGCTGGCATTCGGGGAAGGGCTGTGCGTCTACCGTCCACCCGTGGATACCAAGGCGACGGTACCGATGCTCGGCCATAAGGCGAACGGTAATCAGGAGATTGTCCTCAACTTCATCACGCCGCATCAGAAGTGGGGAATTCATTCGACCTACACCGACAACCTGTTAATGCTGACCTTGTCGCGCGGCGGTCCGATTGTGTGGATTTCGGAGACCGACGCCAAGGTGGCCGGCATTGTCGATAACGACTGGATCGAGTTGTTCAACCTTAACGGCGCATTGACCGCTCGTGCGGTAGTGAGCCAGCGTGTGAATCCGGGCATGTGTCTCATGTACCACGCGCAGGAAAAGATCGTGAATGTGCCGGGTTCCGAAATTACCAATGCGCGGGGCGGCATCCACAACTCCGTGACACGGATCGTGGTGAAGCCCACCCACATGATCGGCGGATATGCGCAACTGAGTTACGGCTTCAACTACTACGGCACCATCGGCACCAATCGCGACGAGTTCATCGTGTTGCGCAAAATGAACAAAGTCGATTGGATGGATGAACCGGCGGAACAAACCAGCGGGCAAGGAGCCGCATTATGAAAATACGCGCACAAATCGGCATGGTGCTGAACCTGGATAAGTGCATCGGTTGCCACACATGCTCGGTCACCTGCAAAAACGTATGGACGTCGCGTGAGGGCATGGAGTACGCGTGGTTCAACAACGTCGAGACCAAGCCGGGCATCGGTTATCCGAAAGAATGGGAAAACCAAGACAAGTGGAACGGCGGCTGGAGAAGGAAGAAGAACGGCAAAATCGAGCCGCGCCAAGGCGGCAAGTGGTCGATTCTGGCGAAGATTTTTGCCAACCCCAATCTGCCGGAAATCGACGACTACTACGAGCCCTTCACCTTCGATTACCAACATCTGCAAAACGCGCCTGAAATGAAAACGGCACCGGTGGCGCGTCCGCGTTCGCTGGTCACCGGCAAACGAATGGAAAAAATCGTGTGGGGACCGAACTGGGAGGAAATCCTGGGCGGCGAATTCGCAGGCCGCTCGAAGGATGCGAATTTCGAGAACGTCCAGAAGGACATCTACGGCAAATTCGAAAACACCTTCATGATGTATTTGCCGCGCCTTTGCGAGCACTGTCTAAATCCGGCCTGCGTCGCATCCTGCCCCTCCGGTTCGATCTATAAGCGCGAAGAAGACGGCATTGTGCTGATCGATCAGGACAAATGCCGCGGCTGGCGCATGTGCGTCTCCGCCTGTCCCTACAAAAAAATCTACTACAACTGGGAATCCGGCAAAGCGGAGAAGTGCATCTTCTGCTATCCGCGCATCGAAGCGGGTCAGCCCACGGTGTGTTCGGAAACCTGCGTCGGCCGGATTCGTTATCTAGGCGTGCTGCTGTATGACGCTGATCGCATTGAAGAGGCGGCAAGCGTCGAAGACCCGCAGGACTTGTACGAAGCGCAATTGTCGATTTTCCTCGACCCGCATTCCAAGGCGGTGCAAGAGCAAGCGCGGAAAGACGGCATTCCAGAAGCGTGGATAAAAGCCGCACAACAATCGCCCGTTTACAAAATGGCGGTCGATTGGAAAGTCGCGCTGCCGTTGCATCCGGAATATCGCACCATGCCGATGGT
>DATEOW010000069.1:0-6758 GCA_035273665.1 Burkholderiales bacterium
CGGCAGCAGCAGCGGCAGCAGCAGTGGCCGCAGCAAGAGCGGCAGCAGCAGCCAAGGTAGTCAAAGCAGCGGCAGCCGTAAGCAACAAAGCCAAGGTGGTAGCGGCAGCAGTAGCAGCGGCAGCAGCAGCAAAAGCAGCCGAAAGCAACAAGGCTGATCATCGCGGCAACCCGAGGCCGGGCCACGCCCGGCCAGCTTTTTTTTTAATACCCAAATGAGGTTCACCATGGGTGCGAAACTAAAACCGATCCAAGAACAAGTAGTCGTAGTAACCGGCGCCTCCAGCGGCATCGGTCTCGCCACGGTTGAACGCGCGGTCGAGTGCGGCGCGAAGGTCGTACTGGCGGCCCGCAGCGAGGACACGCTGGAAGAGATTGTCGATTACATCAACCTGAACGGCGGCGACGCTATTTTCGTGCCCTGCGATGTGGGCGACCGCGAACAGATCGAGGCTGTTGCACAAGCGGCCCTCGACCACTTCGGCCGCATCGATACCTGGGTCAACAACGCCGGCGTCGCGATTTACGGGCGCCTCGAAGAAGTGTCCGAAGAGGACAGCCGTCGTTTATTCGATACGAATTTCTGGGGCGTGGTGAACGGTTCGCTAATCGCGCTGGAACATTTACGCGCGGGCGGCGGCGGTGCGCTCATCAATGTCGGCAGTGAAGTGTCGGACGCTTTCATCCCCCTGCAGGGGATGTATTCCGCGTCCAAGCATGCCGTTAAAGGTTTTACCGATGCCTTGCGTGTTGAGGTGGAAGAGTTGGACAAAGCGCCGATTTCGATCACCTTGATTCAACCGACCGCGGTGAACACACCTTATCCCCAGCACGCGAAGAATTATCTGGACCGCGAACCGAAGCTGCCTTCTCCGCAAATCGACCCCCATGATGTGGCCGATGCGATTCTCGATGCGGCCTCAGATGGCGGACGGGATGTGAAGGTCGGGAGCATGGCGCATATGAATACCTTTATGGCGAAGATGATCCCCGGTCTGGCGGATAAGATGTCGGCCAAGATGGAGAAACGCCAGCAGGAAGACAATCCGCCTCGTCGCGATCCGGACGGCGCGCTGTATCGGCCCTCAGGTGGGGGAAAGATCTACGGTCACGCGCCCGGCGTGTAATGACGCATTGGCCAAGCGGTTAGCCGAGCTGCCGCAAGGCGGCCTCTAGCTCATCGGCACTGATGGGCTTCGTGAGATGTATATCGAAACCGGCAGCCTGTGCGCGCTGCCGGTCTTCGTTTTGGCCGTAACCGGTCAGCGCAATCAGGGCAATCCCTTTCGTCGCGGCGTTCGCCCGGAGACGCCGCGCGACTTCATAGCCGTCGATGCCGGGCAAGCCGATGTCCACAATGGCCAGATCGGGCCGCGTCTTCATTGCTTCCTCGTAACCCGCAAGACCGTCCGCCGCTTCCACCACTTCATGACCGGCGGTGCGCAAAATCAGCCCCAACATGCTGCGGCTATCTTCGTGATCGTCGATCACCAAAACGCGCCGCGACGCGGTGTGTTGCACCTGTTCTTCTCTCGCATCGATGTGGGCGGCCGCTGAAGCGCAAGGTAGATGCACGGCAAAGCGGCTGCCCTGACCTTCGCCGCCACTTTCGGCAGAGACCGTCCCGCCATGCAAATTGACGAGGCGACGCACGAGCGCAAGCCCGAGCCCCAGACCGCCCATCGAGCGTTCGATCGACGCCTTACCTTGTACGAAGACTTCAAAAATATTCGGCATCAGCTCCGGATGGATGCCGATGCCGGTATCTCGGATCGACAATTCAGCCATGCACGGCAATTCGTGGCCGAGCGGTTTGACGACGATTTCGATGCTACCGCCTTCGGGCGTGTATTTGGCGGCGTTGACCAACAGATTGCTGATGATTTGATCGAGCCGCGTCTGATCGGCCGATATGATCACCGGCTCGACGTTCACTGAAATGCGATGGCGTCCCAGCGTGCCCGCTGCTTCGAGCGTTTTGAGGCAACGCATCGTGGCGTCGGCAAGATCGATCGGCTGTCGATCGAGCATGATCTTGCCGCTCATGACGCGGCTCAAGTCGAGCAGGTCATCGACAATGCGCCCGAGGTGTTTGCTCTGTCGGGAGACGACTTGCCGTGCTTGCGCGGATTGTTCGCTATCCGGCTTGGCGAGTTCCAATACCATCGATGCGCCGCTGATCGCGCTGAGCGGATTACGTAATTCGTGGCCAAGCATAGCGAGGAATTGATCCTTCGCCGCATTCTGATCTTCCGCTTCTTTGCGGGCCGCTTGCTCGCTGATCAGTAGCTCGGTCCGGGCTGCTTCGGCCTCCGCACGCGCGTTGATCTGTTGAATCAAAAGCGCGCCCGCGTTACGAAGCGCTTTGTCCAGTTCGTCGAGTTCCGTAATCCCGCAGACCCGCGGCTCCGGTATGCGGCCCTCGCCCAGCTCAACGGCCGCTTCACGCGCACACAACACCGCCCGCGCGATACGACGACCGAAGAAAACCGCCGCCATGCCCGCCGCCACGAAAACGATAAACAGACCCATCGCCATACTCGCGACCGCGCCCCGCGTAGGCGCTTCAATGGACTCAAGCGGCACGCCGATCGCGATTGTCCAACCCGCCCGTTCTGAATGTGTAAACGCGTCGTAGATCGGTATACCTTCGCGACTTCGATGCACAAAAGCGCCCGACGCGCTTTGTTGCGCTGCCTCGTGCGTTATTTTTGCGTAGGTCCCCACGAACTCTTCTTGCCGGTGATTCCGTGCGATGGTCATGCCTTTGCGGTCGAAGATGCCGACGATCCAATCCGGGGGCAAATTAAAATCCGCGACGATTTTCTGGAAGTGATCACTATAGAAAGCCTGCGTTGCGACGAAACGTCTGCCGTCATCAGCGGGTACGGGCACATCGACGGTGACGGTATGTTTGCCGCTCGTGGTCCCGACAAAAAGGTCGGAGACGCCGCTTTTTTGAGTCTCGATGATTTCGGTGATCCGTTCCGGGTTCGCCCGACGGTCGAGCGGTCGGCTGCCGAAGGGGATGAGTGTATTCACCATTTGCTGCCCGTCCTGATCGAAGAGCAATACCGCGTTGCTCTCGCGGATGCGGGCCGCCAAGCCCATCTCGTGCAGCGCTTCCCAGTTGCGATTTTCAATATGGATGGATCTCGCCCAAACTTTCAGCGCCGCTTCGGCAGCGCCCAGTTCTTGATCGATGGCCAGGGCGATCGCCTGCACGGCATCTTGCACGCGCTGTTCTGCGAGCTGGCGCTCGGCTTTCAGTACGAGATAGAGGGTGAGCGCGGTTGAAGCAATCGCCGGAACGATGATCGCCAGCGACATCAACAAAAGGTGGGCGCGGATTTTCAAGACGGAGGTTTGCGTAGCGGTAGGCGGTTGATTCTAACGTGGCTACGCGCGCTGAACGATTCAAAGCGCGTGCTTTTGCAGCGCCGGAAAAAATTTCCGCTCTTCATGTGCCGGTAAAGGAAATGTCTACCGTGTTTTATCGTTTCAGTCCGCGCACTGTGCTTTCGATGCGGTCGAGCGCTTTGGCAACCACCCAGGAATACTGCGCCAGCATCGCCGCTCCGAGCAACATGAAGAGAAGGCCTGGTCCCGGTGCTGCCAACATCAAGACCCCCGCGAGGAAGAGCACGGCGCCGGCAAAGAGTGACAGGGATTTCTTCAACGTGGAGTGCTCGCTTTCCCGGCGCTTGCAGTAGAAGTCCGCGAAGCGGCTACCGGGGCGGCCTTGCTTGAGTTCCCGCCAACCATCGCGCAATCGGTACCACGCGCTTTTTGGGTGGAAAGATTCGGGCGAAGAGGACATGGTTTCACTGCTGCACCCGCCGTACCTGTCGGACAAAAAGCGACGCCCCTAACATTCGCAGCGAATGTTAAATAAAGGTGTTCGCGCGGTATGGCCCTTGCTCTCCATGGATACGATCCACCAGAAAGGAGCCAACCATGGCCTCAAGCAAAAGCGGTAAAGCAAATCCGGACGCCATCGATCTGTTGATGGAGGACCACGCCAAGGTCAGGAAACTGTTCAAGTCCTTCGAGAAGATCAAAGACGGCGACGATGAAGAAGCCCTGGAAGAAATCGTCACCACCGCCTGTACGGAGTTGTTCATCCACAGCATGCTGGAAAAGGAAATCTTCTATCCAGCGATTCGGGCGCAGGATGACGAAGAACTGAACGAGTTGTTGGCCGAGGCGGAAGTCGAACACGAGAGCGTCGATACGCTCGTCGAAAAACTCTCCACCGTGCAACTCGAAGACGAAATGTACAAAGCCAATTTCACCGTCTTGGCCGAGTACGTCGAACATCACGTCAAGGAAGAAGAAGACGAGATGTTCCCGAAGGTTCGCAAACTGAAAGACCTGGATCTCGATCAGCTTGCCGAAGAGATGAAGGCCCGCAAGGAAGAAATGATGAGCGAAATCATGGCGACCGAGGGCGAACAAGACGAAGAAGAAATGGCGCAGCCGGTCGGCGGCAAAGGCAAATCCAAAGGCTCCGGCGCGGGCGCGGATCGTTAAGCGCCGTCGGCTTTAGCCCAATAAAAAAGTCCGCTCGTGCGGGCTTTTTTATTGTGTGCGATGTTCAGCCGCCGTTATCGTGCGGCTCGATCGCCGCGGTCCAGTTCGCGATGTCCTTGGCGCTCATCATGCCGTAAGGAAAGAGCCGCCCGTCCTCGTAACCTTGAGCCATATCGCCCAGATACTGCTCGCGCGAGAGCAGCGTGCCGTTACAAAGATTCTGGGTGGCAGCCGGTTTTTCTTGGCGAAGTTTGTACCACAGGCGGTCCAGTACCCACTCCGGAATCAAGTCGCGCTCATCCGGGTAGATGAAGCCGAAGAGCAAAAGATGACTGAAGAGTACGCGCCAGTGCGTGCCGAAACGCTGCAAAAGGCGATGCCAGTCCAGCTCCATCGCGCGCGCTTTGATGAGATGGGCGACGTCCGCACCGTCATAACGCTCGCGTTCCATGATGAAGGCCTTGGACCAAATCATTTCCTCAGCCGGTAGTAATGACACGGGTACGCCGAGTACTACACCTTGTGTTGCGTACTCGAACCACACGTCGTCCACTTCCGCGATCCCGTTGCCTGAACTAAAGATCAAGTCCACATGCGTGTCTCCCTGCCTCACTTTCGCGAGCCAATGCGGGAAGACCAGGTCGACTTCGTAGCCTTCTTTCTTAAGCGCTTGGGCAATGCGCTGGTAATTGCGCCGATCTAGAAAGAGATCGAGGTCGCGCGTCTCACGGGGGAAGTCGACGTAGCAATTGAACGCATAAGTGCCGCCCACGAGGAAGGGCAGACGCGCCGCGGTCAGTGTCTTGAGGAGCTGCGCATAAAAATGGCGCTCATCGGTCACATACTTTTCTGCGGGAATCATGTGCAACTCTTTGCTTTAAGTGCTTCAAGGGTAAGGACCTCTTCGCAAGGCTTGTGCCGGTGTAAGTGTTTGGCTGAGGCGCTCGCCTAGCGGGCCCGTTAGCTGCACCCGCTGTTGTAGGACTGAAGGAGAGCTGTGGATTCCAAAACCATCCGTTTCGCCGCCATCGGCGATCTACATTGCACGCGCGAGTCGGCCGGCAGCCTGCGCGCCTTGTTTGCACAAGCCGCCGAGCAAGCCGATGCCTTGCTCTTGTGCGGTGATTTGACCGACTACGGTTTGGAAGACGAAGCGCGCGTGCTCGCAAATGAACTTGCCGCAGTCGGTTCGATCCCAGTGGTGGCCGTACTCGGCAATCATGACTATGAAACCGGGACGCCCGATCTCGTACGACGCATCCTGATGGAAGTCGGCGTCAAGGTGCTCGATGGTGAAGCCTGTGAAGTGCATGGGGTGGGCATCGCCGGCGTAAAAGGTTTCGCAGGCGGCTATGGCAGAGGCGCGCTCGGTCCTTGGGGCGAAGCGGCCATCAAACAATTCGTCAATGAAGCTTTGCAAGAAGCGCTCAAGTTGGAAACGGCGCTAGCGAAACTCCGCACGCCTCGCCGCATCGCCTTGCTGCATTACTCGCCGATCGAAGGCACTGTCAAAGGCGAGCCGCCGGAGATCTACGCCTTCCTCGGCACGAGCCGTCTCGAAGATCCGCTTATTCGATATCCGGTCGATGCGGTTTTTCATGGGCACGCGCATCGCGGTTCGCTGCAAGGCGAAACGGTGAACAAGATTCCCGTCTACAACGTCGCAAAGCCTTTACTCGAACGCAGCTTCCCCGATCGACCGGCTTTTCGGATTGTCGAGTTGCCGCGCGAAACAGCACCTGCGTAGCCCGTGCTTCGGTTGCTACGTATTCGGTTGCTTCGAATTAGTCCTTAGCATCCTTCAGCGTTACCCACACCGGCGCGTGATCGCTTGCGCCGGTTCGACCGCGCACATGTTTATCGACACCGGCGGCGAGCAACCTTGGTTTGAGCGTCTTGTTCAATAACAAGTGATCGATACGCAGACCCGCATCGCGCGCCCAACGATTCCGCATGTAATCCCAGAAGGTATACATCGGTTCTTTGGGATGCAGCTTGTGGATCGCATCGGTCCATCCTTGCTTCAACAGCTTGCGATAGGCCGCACGGCTCTCCGGCTGCAACAGCGCATCATCTTTCCAAGACCGCGGGTTGTAGATATCGGGTACGTCGTCAGTCGGCACCACGTTATAGTCGCCGGCGATGATCGCCGGACCGCCGCAATCATAGAGCGTCGCCGCATGTGCAATGAGGCGCTCGAACCACGCGAGCTTGTAGTCGAACTTC
>DATEOW010000070.1:0-5948 GCA_035273665.1 Burkholderiales bacterium
CCCGATCTTCATATTCTTTTTATCGCAAAATCGGAGATGTGGCGCCTATCCGCACTTGCGCCGATCCTTCACGCGCGCGGCGTACTGATCGCCACGGAGTCGGACGGCGCGTTGGATCAAGGTAGTGCGATCAATTTTTTGGTGTCTGACCGACGCGTCAAGTTCGAAGTCTCCCTCGACACCGCCGAAAAGAGCGGCCTCAAAGTCAGTTCACGACTGCTGGCCGTCGCGAACCGAGTGGTAGGAGCGCATTGATGAGGTGGACCGTCGGTAAAAGCTCCGTTCGACACAAGCTTTTTTTTATCGTCCTCGCCACGACGCTATGCGCAATGGCGATCAGCGGCGCGGCGATGATGATGTACGACCTGAAAGCATTCCGACAAGCAGCCGTTAACGATCTGGATGCGCAAGCGAAAATTCTTGGTCGAGCAAGCGCCGCGGCGCTCGCTTTCGATGATCCCGCATCCGCCCAGGCCTATCTGGCTCTACTCGGCGCGAAACCGGAGATTGCCGCTGCCGCGATCTACACGGAAAAAGGTTCGCTATTCGCCGTCTATGGGCCGGGCCAAGGGCCCTCTGAGAAGCTTCCCCAAAAACCGGAAGCCGACGGCTATCGCATCGAAGGAAATCAACTTCACATCTTTAAGCGCATCGTTGAGAACAACGAAGTCTTGGGCACGGTTTATCTGCAATCGAACTTCGATATCTATGAATGGTTGAAGAATTACTTCGCCATTCTCGGCGCGGTGATGATCTTGAGCGCG
Organism: Burkholderiales bacterium; assembly: GCA_035273665.1. Lineage (GTDB taxonomy): Bacteria > Pseudomonadota > Gammaproteobacteria > Burkholderiales > SG8-39 > DATEEW01. The sequence goes on from DATEOW010000070.1 coordinate 765, forward strand.
CTCATCGTGCTGATCATGTCCTGGTGGCTGCAGTCGGCGGTGACTAGACCTATTTTGTCCGTCACGGCCGTAGCGCGCAGTGTCATGGAAAAGCGCGACTTCAGTCTGCGTGCCAAAAAGACCACGGATGACGAGATCGGCTATTTAGTTGAAGCGTTTAACGACATGCTTGCGGAGCTCGGGCGGCGTGCGGAAACCTTGGAAAGCTCCAATCAAAGCCTTGCACGAGAAATTACCGAGCGGCGGGCCGCGCAAGAAGCGCAGCGGAACGCGGAAAAGGAATTGCGAGATTTGAACGCCGTCCTGGAGCAACGGGTTCATGACAGAACGGCCGAACTGCAGTCCGCTAACAAGGAACTTGAAAGCTTTAGCTATTCCGTATCGCACGATTTGCGTGCACCGGTCCGCTCCATCGCAGGGTTCGTCGCCATGTTGAAGGAGGATCACGGTCCGCACCTGGACGGCGAAGCGCATCGTAAGCTCGATGTCATCGAGGACGCGACCCGGCGCATGGATGAACTGATCGACGATCTGCTGTCTTTTTCGCGTCTGGGAAGACAGGCGATTAAATGGTCCGAACTGGACATGGGTAATCTCGCCAAGTCGGTGTTCCAAAACCTTGATGGCAAAATCGTTGGTCACCCAATCGATTTCAAGCTGGGGCCGCTGCCATCCGCGTTGGGCGATCGCACCTTGCTCGAGCATGTTTGGATCAACTACCTGTCCAACGCTGTGAAGTTCTCCGCCAAAAAAGCGCGCTCGATTATCGAGGTGGGGGGGCATGTTAGCGACACGGAAAACATTTACTACGTCAAAGATAATGGTGCCGGCTTTGATCCGGCCTATACCAATAAACTCTTCGGCGTTTTTGAGCGGTTGCACAGCGACAAGGAATTCGCCGGCACCGGCGTGGGCCTCGCCTTAGTGGAAAGAATCGTTACGCGTCATGGCGGACGGGTATGGGCGGAAGCCAAAACAGGCGAGGGCGCTACCTTTTATTTTTCTCTACCCAAGTCGCGGGTATTGCAAGAGTTCACTGGCCCACTCTCTGTAGGACAAGCGTCGCGGAGTCGCCATAGCCCGGCACTCGCGAACGCAGATGAAACGAACCCTTACAATTCGCCGCGTTGATTACACACTGCGGTTACAAGGGCAACCTAGAGTTGGTCTCCTGAGCGGTTTTTCACCGCCAATCAGGAGATCGTATGAAACTGAAATTCGTTGTTGCACTCGCCCTGTTGGCGACCGCCGTATCCGGCTGTATTGTGGTTCCACACGGTCGTGGTCATTACCAGGAACGCTCATATCACGATGGCGGCCATCATCATGGCCATGGCGGCTGGCGCGGTCATCGCGGTCGCTAACGCTTCACCTACAATGCGCTGACCCGGCCTAGAACCGCGCAGCGCATTTTTCTTGAAAGCGGCGGCTTGAGTGTGCAGACTAGGCGCTCTTATAGGAGCGCGTATCGCCGTATCTATTCCGCCCGATCAAAGGAAATGACAACCGGCGCTCGCCCGGTTAAGCGAGCTCACAACAACACAAAATGGGAGACGCAATCATGCTGTTCATCACCAGCCGCATGCCGACGGTTAATACCGAACCGGAACTCAATAAGGATTTTGCTTTCGACCTCGGGAACAATTCGTCAAGCCGTGCATTTTTTTGTTGTAAACGAAAGAAGCGGGGCGTCTACGAGGAAGTCGGCAGCAAAGGTTTGCTTAGCGCGGTGAAGAAGGCAAAGTACAGACAAGTCCTTGTCTATATCCACGGGTTTTCGAATCTGCCGGAAGAAGTGTTCGAAAACGTCGAAGAATTCCAGAGCTTGTGCGATAAGAAAAAGGCCAATGAGGTCCTCGTCATCCCGGTGATATGGCCTTGCGATACGGATGTTGGCGTCGTCAAGGACTACTGGGACGATCAAAAAGCGGCGGATCAAAGTTCCTTCGCTTTCGCGCGCATGTTCCAGAAGTTCATGGAATGGCGTAATTCGGGCGAATACAATCCCGAAGAGGATCCGTGCTTGAAGCGGATCAACATCCTGGCGCATTCCATGGGCAATCGTGTATTTCGGGAGACGCTTGCCACCTGGTGCAAATACGACCAGCCAAACGGTTTGCCGCTGCTTTTCCGAAATACGTTTTTGATCGCCGCCGATATTGTCAACGAGTCGGTGCACAAGGGGCACTCCGGCGAGCTCATGAGCCATTCCGCGCGCAATGTCGTCGTTTACTACGCCTCCGACGATCTGGCTTTGCGCGCAAGCAAAGTTTGCAACCTGAAAAACTCCGAGGCATCGCGCCGTTTAGGGCATACGGGGCCGGAGGATATGGACCTCACACCGAAAAATATCTACGCCATAGATTGCGACGACGTAAACACCATCTACGATTCACCGAAGGGACATTCATATTTTCGCTCTGGGAAAAAGAAAGGAAGCCCAGGCGTGGTGTTCAATCACATATTCGAGACGATGCTTAGCGGCCGAGTATTCCCCACCGATGAATTTCGTAAGTCCACTATTCTGGGGCTGAAGGCTTAGGTGTCGGCTGCGGTGGAATGGCGGTGGTACGCGCTGGAGGATCTGTCCGGGCGGCAGGCCTACGCGATATTTGCCGCCCGCGAAGCGGTGTTCGTCGTGGAGCAAAGCTGCGCTTATCAAGAGTTGGATGAATTCGACAAGGAGGCCTTGCATCTTGTCGCGTGGGACGATGCGGAGGTCGCTGCCTATTTGCGCGTGCTCGCGCCTGGGACGCGCTTCAACGATCCATCGATCGGCAGGCTGCTGGTTGATCGCGACTTCCGTCGGTCGGGCTTGGCGCGCAAAGCCATGGAGATGGCTTTGAAGAAAATTTACGTCCTTTATCCGGCGCAGGCCGTCCGTATCAGTGCGCAAACTTATCTCGAGGCGTTTTATGCCTCAATCGGTTTTGTGACGGTGAGCGATGTCTACGCCGAAGACGGGATCCCGCACGTAGAAATGCGTCGTTCAAGCTTGTAACAGCGATCCTGCTTCGTGGCAGATCGTTACACCAGCGCTATCCCTGTTGCATCTTCTCGTCAGAATTGGCGATGCTCCTGCCCGAATCAACGCCTAACCTAGCGGCTTCATTTAATGTGGAGCGCGGGATGCAAAAAGTATGGTTGATCAAGGCGCTCGTGGTAGCGCTCATTCTGCTGCTGTTGAAACTAGTGCTCATGAGTATCAACGGCGTGGTTGCGGAGCGCGACATGCGTCAAGAGCAGGTGGTCCAGGAAATCGCGTCCAGCAATTACGGCGCGCAAGTCTATAGCGGCGTCATCCTTGTGCTGCCCTACATCGAAGAATGGGAGAAGGCGAATGCCTTCGGTCAGTTGGAGAAAGTGCGGGAGCAACGCTATCTGCGTATTTTCCCGGCAACTAATGATTTAGACAGCAATGTGAAGGTGAGCACCAAGTCCCGCGGTCTATTCAAAGCACGCATCTTCGATTGGCAGGCGACCGGACGAGGGGAATTCGTGATCGACGATTTGAAGATGGAACGGAAGCAGAGCGATTCGCGATTGAGCTTTGGCGAACCCTTTCTCAGTTTGCCGCTCGCCGATGCGCGCGGATTGATCGGTTCGCCCTCGTTGCAATGGAATGAGCAAAAACTTCATTTCGAAAAAGGTGCCGGCTGGGCTGAAGGGGGAAGCGGTTTACACGTGAAGCTCCCCGCGGTCGATCCAAGCAAGAAGCAGCGTTTCAAGTATTCGCTTTCCATCGCACTGCGCGGGACCCAAGCCATCGCGGTTGTCCCTCTCGCGGACGACAACGATATAAAAATGGTATCGCCATGGCCCCATCCGAGTTTCGGCGGACAGTTTTTGCCGAACGCGGATTCTCAACAGGTAACGAAGTCAGGCTTTAGTGCGCAGTGGAATGTTTCGTCTCTGGCAAGCAATGCGCAACAGCAGATGTCCGACAAGGGAGGCGGTCCTCCGGAGCGCATAGAGGTACGCTTTATCGAACCGATAGATATCTATTCGCTCTCGGATCGCGCGTTGAAGTATGGCTTTCTGTTCATCTTGCTGACCTTTTGCTGTTTCCTGCTCTTTGAGGTGCTCAAGCGCTTGCCGATCCACCCGGCTCAGTATCTGATGGTGGGGCTGGCGCTCGCCACCTTCTTTCTTCTATTGGTTGCGCTCTCGGAACATATTGCCTTCGCCGTGGCGTATGCGGCCGCATCGCTAGCGTGTATTGCGTTGCTCGCCATCTATTTGACTGCGGTATTGGGAAGCATCTTGCGTGGGACTGCTTTCGGCGGTCTGCTTACAGCTTTATACGGCGCCCTGTATGGTTTGTTGGTCTCCGAAGATAATGCGCTCTTGCTGGGCGCTATCCTGGTATTCGGAGTACTTGCGCTTGCGATGCTCAGCACGCGTAAGATCGACTGGTATGCTTTGACCGCGCAGCAAGCAATAAAACCGTAGTGACGCCGGCAAACGGGTAAGCCTTGATTGATCGTGGCGACGCTCGCAAAAAACGACGCTTAACGGTCGCCGTTTTTTTGCGAGCGTATTGCCTTCAGCTCATTGAGCAGCCAAGTCCTGCTCTCGATTGGTGACGCCGAACCGCATCGGACCAGATAGGGGTGACCGGTGACGCTGCTGCCGGAGCCCGCGAGTTCGATGAACCGCTCGGTGCTGATTGGGGCGTTCTTTCGTTCAAGATACGCAAGCTTTTTCTGTAAATGCAACTGTGCGTCCTTTGCGTCGTGCCAAGAACCATTGCGATTGAATTGGCATCCGGACCGTTGGAGTTTGGCGAGCAACGCATCAATTTCCTCGCGAACCGCCGGCGAAGTCGCCGCCGTGTGAGCGGGCATCGATAAAATAAATACAAAAGCGAGAAGTAGGGGCTTTATGCCACGCATTGGGGGCCTCCTCGTTTCCGGCGTCCATCCTCAGAATGCTCGAACTTGAGGTCGATAACCTCCTCATAGAAAAGCAGAGCAGCCTGGATATGGGGCACGTCGATGTTAATGCAGGTCCATTGTGAGCGCGTGGTTGAAACCGTCTTGAACAGTTGGCGGGCCTTAGTAGGCGCCGCGCATTAAGCGAGAGCGTGCCGCCGCAAGGAGCGCCCGCGAATACAGTTTATGAAATCCGATAAGCAATCTGAACGGGAACCCCATACGCGATTCACCCGTCGACTTGTTGACC
>DATEOW010000071.1:0-8171 GCA_035273665.1 Burkholderiales bacterium
GGCATGAATGGACAGTTGCAAGACAGGCACGTCGGCGCGTGGGAACACGTGTGCAAGCACCGACCAGGTGCCGTGATCGAGGCCCCAGCTATCATGATCGAGCGAAACGCAGGCGGGTTTTACGATATCGACGATCTCATCGGCTACTTTTGGCGCGCCGGGCGCAGGATAGTCAAAGTCGAAAAGCTGTTGCGGAAAACCGTAGAAATCATGGACGACTCGCGGTTTCGGCATTGCGGTTACCGCGCTTCCGTTGATGAACCAATGCGCCGAGATGGCGAGCACTGCGCGCGGACGAGGTAGGTCGTTCCCCAAGCTGCGCCAAGTGTCCGTATATCGATTGCGCTCCAAGGTGTTCATCGGACTGCCATGGCCGACGAAAGCGGCGGGCATGAGCGGGGATGCGGGCTTCACTTATGGTTTCTCCAGCAGTCTTTTGCGGTTGAGGCGGTTATACCATCCATGCACGGTTGATGCCCTTACCGGCGTGGTTCGGTGGTTAGGCCGTTCGCGGAAGACAGCATCGGGGATCGAACTGACCTTCCGCATCCAGCCAAACATTCGGTGCTTCGTAAACCGGCGCAAAGCCGCCGCCTGGCGTACGGAAATTCGTTGTCTGACCTTGGTACATGCGCGCCGCCAGCCACTGAGGCTCGCTTTTATATACAAATTCGCGAAGGTCGAACTTCAACACTTGCGGTGATTGACCGGAGAGCGTTCGTTCACCGGGTGCAACCAAGGCTTGAGCAACATAGTCGCCGGCGACGATCTCCTGCCACACTCGCTGCGTCAGCTTATCGCCCCGATAGGCCGCGCGGCTGCCGTAGCCGCGGAACGGTTTGAAGAAGAGCCGCTTGCGTTCCGCCCAAAGCTGCTCGGCGTTGGTCGCCTCGACGATCTGAGTTCGGGGAACGCCATCGAGCAATATTGCCTGCGTGCCTTCCGGTACACCGAGACGCTGGAGATGGTCGACTTGGCTCAGTAGCACAAGATTGCGCTTGTCAGCATAGAGCGCGTGGGCTTGGGGGTGAGGCGTGATGACCGCAGAACGTTGAAGGTAGGCCTCGCGAAGCGTGCCGCTGGAAGAGCTTTCAAAATAAAAATCAGTGAGCCGGTTGTAAACGAGATCAATCGCTTGTTCGCCAACGTACAACTTGCCCTCGCGAAGCTCAAGCTGGTTGGGGTCGGCAATGACCGCGTCGATGGCGTGTCTGTGGAACAGTTGCTTAAACAGAAGGAACTCGGGATAGAGATATTGTTGCTGCGGTTGTTCGTCCACGATCGCGATACGGTGTAGCGGGTGACTTCCTCCGCCGAGCGCCCATTCGCGGTGAAACATTGCCACGATGTGGGCCTCGAGCGCTTCCGCGAGAGCCGTCGGGCGTAGCAGATGCTCGATCGGCGGACAACAGGCGCGCTGCGCACGTGCCAGCACTGCATTGAGCATGGCCCCGCCGGCGTTCGTATTGATTTCGATCAGCCCGATACCAGCCTCGGTCGCATGAAAGTCATAGCCAAAGAACACGCCGCTCGCGCCCGGCGTGTGGCGTGCGATCTCAGGCGATCGCGACAGGACTTCCTCGCGATAAGCGGGGAGAGCGACGACAGATTCGATCGCTTGAACGAGCGCCGACATGCGAGCGCTTTGCGCGGTCGATACGAACACCGGGTTTGCGGCGAACAAATACGGGCAGCGCTCTTCCAACAAATCAACGAGGCCCGGCACCCCGACCTCCGATTCGAGTGCGCGGCGCAGGGCGCTTGAGTCCACGCCGATACAAAAGCACTCGGCGTTCAATCGCTGTGGCGAAAGCGACGCGGCAAGTAGGCTTTTTTCGGTGGACGTGAGGTCGGAGGTGGCGTTCATATTGCCGCCGATCATATTAGCTGAAGATTGCGGAGATTCGATTGTCGCAGGAACCGCGCCCTGCTGTGTCGATCACTCACGGAGGCGTTCCTATTGCTCGTCGCGGGATAAAGCAGCTCTGACCAATAGCATTAGAGTGACCGGCGTGGTGACCGTAATGAACAGGCCGATGAGGATTTCATGGAGCACGGGTCGCGACTCGGATACCGAAAAGAAGATCATCGAGGCGATCAGGATACTTGCCGCGCCGAGCGTCGTTCCCAGCGTCGGCGCGTGCACTCGATCGTAGAATCGCTTGAGCCGCACTAATCCCAAAGAGCCGGTGAATGTCAAAAAGGCGCCGAGGAGCAGGAGGGTGGCGCATAGCAGCGCGGCCCAATGCGGCAGTTCGGTTGTAGGCGTCATTCGATCACTTCCCCGCGCATTAAGAATTTCGCCAATGCCACTGTCGTGACGAATCCAAGCAGAGCGATCGTCAAGGCCGCTTCGAAGTAAAGCGTCGTACCGGTTCGAATGCCGAACGTCACCAGCAACAACATCGCGTTCATATAAAGCGTATCGAGCGCGAGTACGCGATCTTGAGCGCGAGGCCCCAGGATGACACGGAGAAGCGCCAGCATCATTGCTAGCGCAAGTAAAACCTGCGCCGTGCCCAGCGACCAGGCGAAAATGGAAGCCGTCATTCGAATATCTCCAGCAGTAAACGTTCGTAGCGGTTCTTGATGCGGCTTACCCAGTCGCTTTCGTCGATCAGATCGAGCACATGCAGCCGCATGACACCGTTCGCCGGGTCGTATTTGGACCATAAGGTGCCCGGGGTCGCGGTAATAATAATGGCCAAAACGGCGAGTCCATAGGGACTGCGCAGATCGAGCGGGATATCGACGAAGCCGGAAGACTGGCCGCGCAAACGCGGATGCCATACGATCATCGCTACCGCGTTGTTCGAGCGGACCACGTCCGCAAATGCGAGGCCGAGCAACCGCATCACTGCCCAGGGACGGCGTATATGCCGGCGTGGCAACTCCAGAGACGCGATTGCGAGCGGACCCCCAACGCCCATCAACACTGCGCCGATCAGATCAGCCGGTGAGATCTCGCGTGCGAGCAGCAGCCACATCGCCATCAATGCCAGTGTCAATAATGGAAATGGCAGCAAACGTCTCATGGGGTATTCCCTTTGAGCACTTGAGGTGCCGATAACACGTGGCGGATGTAGTCGTGCGGCGCATGCAAAGCAGCGGCGGTCGCCTGCATATATCGCATGACCGGCCCCGCCTGAATTGTCATCGCCGCGCAGGCGAGCAGCAGTACGATGACAGGCATAACTTCGATGACGCGCAGTCGCGGCACGGACCAGGCAAGAGGCGCCCAGAAGTTGCGCACGCCGGCTCTCATCATCGCGATGATCACCATCAAGCCGGAGCCGATGACAACGGCCAGGAGTATCCACGCAGTCGTCGGTGTCGCATTAGGCGCGGCGGCAAGGCCCGCCGGTTCCAGCAAACTGCTGAGCATCGCAAACTTGGCGATGAAGCCGGAAAGAGGAGGGAGTCCGGCGAGCAACATGGCGCAACAGACGAAGCTGATGCCGAGCACGGCCATCGGCGCGGGCATTGGAATGCCGGCGCCCTCCTTCTCATGGTGATCGTCGCCGAAAGCTTCCATCGTGACGGCCAGCAGTGTTGCGCCCGGGTGGCGGCCCCGCTCGATCAGTTCGGTCAGCAAAAAAAACGCGCTGATTGCAAGGGTTGAGCTCACGAGATAGTACAAGGCGCTTCCAGTTACGCTGCTGTGTCCCGTCCCGATTACCGCTAGAAGCGTGCCGGTAGAGACGAGCACGACGTAGCCGGCGAGCCGTGTCATATCTTGGGAAGCGAGTACGCCGACAGAACCGTATAGCACCGTGAGCACGCCGCCCCACAACAACCAATCGCCGCCGAGTAAGGCGGAGCTCCCGGTATGCTCGCCGAAGAGAAGAAGCCAGACGCGCAAGACGGCGTACACGCCCACCTTGCTAAGTATCGAAAACAGCGCCGCGACCGGCGCCGCAGCAGCCGAATAGGCTGGCGGCAACCAAAATCCGAGCGGCCACATCCCTGCTTTAACGAGAAACGCTACGCCGAGGATCGCCGCGCCCGCTTCCATCAATACGCGCTCGTTGGCGCCGATCTGGGCAATTCGCGCAGCCATGTCCGCCATATTGAGCGTACCGGTCACGCCATACAACATGCTGACGCCGATGAGGAAGAGCAGGGAAGCGACTAGGTTGATCGCGACGTAATGCAGCCCTGCTCGAACGCGGAGCGCGCCGGAGCCATGCAACAGTAAACCGTAAGAAGCGGCGAGCATGACCTCGAAGAAAACGAAGAGGTTGAAGAGATCGCCGGTGAGGAAAGCGCCGCTCAACCCCATCAGTTGCAATTGGAACAGTGCATGAAAATGCGGGCCGGCGCGATGCCAGCGTGCGAGGGCAAAAACAAGGGTGGCGAGCCCCAGCACACTGGACAGCAATACCATCATTGCGGAGAGCCGATCGAGCACAAACACAATGCCGAAGGGCGCCGGCCAATTTCCGAGTAGATAAACATCGATCGTCCGCCCGTCCGGCGCGGTGACCTGCGCGCGGTGAAGCAATAGGAGCGCAATAAGGACGAGCGCAATCGCCGACCCGACGCTCAATGTGGCGCGCAATGTGCGGAGTCGATCGCCTCCGAGCAGCAGCATGACCGCCGCCATGATGAGCGGCAGCAGTACAGGCGCGATGATGAGATGCTCGGACCAGGTCATGCTTCGGGCTCACGTCCATCGACATGGTCGGTTCCGGTGAAGCCACGTGCGGCGAGCAGTACGACAAGGAATAACGCGGTCGTCGCAAAGCCGATCACGATCGCAGTCAACACCAATGCTTGTGGGACAGGATCGACATGTCGGGTGGGATCGCCCACCCCGGATGCGTCGAGCACAGGCGGCATGTTCGTTTGCACGCCGCCCACGCTGAAGATGAAGAGATTCACCGCATATGACAGCAAGCAGAGGCCGACAATGACCTGGAAAGTACGTGGACGCAGGACGAGATAGACGCCGGACCCTGTCAACACGCCGATGGCGATTGCGAGAACGAAGTCCATCAGGCGTCCTCCATGACCGATGTCTCAGGCGGCGCCGCGCCGCGTGTCGGTCGATGGATACGCAGCGACTGATGCGCGAGCGCGATCAGGATAAGAACCGTTGCGCCGATGACGAGTAGAAAGACGCCCACATCAAAGAACATCGCACTAGAGACAGACAGTTGGCCGGCAAAAGGCACGTCCACATACCGATGATGTGAGGTTAGGAACGGGAATCCCATCAACATCGCTCCGCCGCCGGTAAGCGCCGCGGCAAGCAGACCCAAACCGATCCACCACAGGGGCCGGATATTGAGCCTCGCTTCGACCCATCGTGCGCCACCGGCCATGTACTGGACGACAAAGGCGATCGCCATCGTCAGTCCCGCGACAAACCCGCCACCCGGTAAGTTGTGTCCACGCATCAGTAAATAAATCGCATACACGCCGATGACCGGAAAAAGCAGCCGCATGATGACCGACGGTAGTAGCAGATAGTCGGCAATCGTTTCGGCTTTCTCGCGTGTCGGGTCGTCCATGCGCGCCGCCTGCTTTCCGTGTTGCTGAGCCGGACGTTCGACACTATCGGATGCCGGGCGAAAACGCCGCAGTAAAGCGAACACGGTCAATGCGACGATCCCAAGCACGGTGATCTCGCCGAAAGTGTCGAAGCCGCGGAAGTCGACCAAGATAACATTGACGATATTGCGGCCGCCGCCTTCCGTATAGGCGCGCTCGACGAAATAGTTGGCGATGGTATCGGGCACCGGCGTGTTCATCACCGCATACGCAAGAATGGCCAAGCCGCTGCCGGCAATGACCGCAATCACCAAGTCTCGCGCGCGGCGTAGCCTCGCACGAGCTTCATAAGCATCGCTGACGCCCTGAAAGCCAACCATGTGCGGTTGACGTTTGGGAAGCCACCGCAAACCGATCAGAATGAGCACGGTCGTCGCAATTTCGACGAGCAATTGTGTTAGGGCAAGGTCCGGCGCGGAAAGCCATACAAAGGTGATGCATGTCATCAAGCCGGCACCCCCGAGCAGGATGAGTGCAACGAGCCGGTGAAATTTCGCCTGGTGCGCGGCACCGACGGCACACGCCGCGCCGATGACCCACACCAGTGCGAAGACAAGATCGAAATCGTCCAAGGATGAGAAGGGCGTGCCAAAGCCACGCAGATATAAAGGCAGGAACCCCGCGACAATTGCGACACATACCAATGCAAGTAGCTGCCGCTGCAAGCGGCGTGTGCCGAGCACACGTTCCACCGCGCGCGCCCAGCGCCAAGAGATAACCACCATTGCGGTATCGAAAACGCGGCGTGCATTGACCCAGCGCAGCAGGGGCGTGCCCTCATGTCCCCGCGCGAAATGCTTGTGAAGCGCAAGGTATAAGAGTGCGCCGCCGACCATCGCCACGATGCTCATCATGAGTGGCCATGTGAAACCATGCCACACACGTAAGCTGTATACCGGTTTCAATGGACCGAGCATGGCGCCGACGGCTGTATCCAGAAAGGGCCCGATGGTGAGGGCAGGGGCGGCGCCGACAACGATACAACCCAAGACGAGTAATTCGATCGGCAAGCGCATCCAGCGAACCGGCTCTTGTGGCAAACGGGGAAGATCGTTAGCCGGTCGGCCGAAGAACACGCCGTGAATCAAGCGCAGCGAGTACGCGACGCTGAGTATTCCCCACACCGTTGCGAAATACGGCAAAGCTTGATCGATAAGCGAGCCCGTGTGATCTGCGATCGCTTCGGCATAAAACATCTCTTTGGACAAAAAGCCATTTAACAAGGGAACCCCTGCCATGGCGGCGGCGGCCACCATCGCAAGCGAGGCGGTGATGGGCATGAATCGGATCAGCCCGTTCAGATGTCGAATGTCGCGCGTGCCGGCCTCATGGTCGATAATGCCAACCGCCATGAAGAGTGAAGCCTTGAACGCAGCATGATTCATGAGATGAAAGATCGCGGCTACCGCGGCGAGCGGCGTGCTCAGACCGAGCAGCAGCGTCATCAAGCCCAGATGACTGATGGTCGAATAGGCCAACAGGCTTTTCAGGTCGTTCTGAAATATGGCGATATAAGCGGATATCACCAAAGTCACGAGGCCGGTCGTGCCGACAATGGCGATCCACTCGTCGGTGCCGCTCATGACAGGCCACATTCTCGCCAGCAGGAACACGCCGGCTTTGACCATGGTCGCGGAGTGCAGATAGGCCGATACAGGAGTCGGCGCCGACATCGCGTGGGGCAGCCAGAAATGAAAGGGAAACTGTGCGCTCTTCGTGAATGCGCCGAGCAACAACAGAATAAGCACTGGAACATAGTGTTCATGCGTACGCAGCAAATCGCCGGAGGCGAGTACATCCTCCAATTCGTAGCTGCCGACAATGCTGCCGATCATGAGAACGGCGGCGAGCAGGCATAGTCCTCCCATTGATGTCACAACGAACGCCATGCGTGCGCCGTCTCGCGCAGCGGCACTTTGGTACCAATAACCAATCAGGAGAAATGAATAGAGGCTCGTCATCTCCCAGAAAAAAACGAGCTGGATGAGATTGCCGGACAGCACGATGCCGAGCATCGAGCCCATGAACCCGAGGAGATAGGAATAGAAGCGCGGCACCGGGTCCTCCGGTGACATGTAGTAGCGCGAGTACAACACTACGAGGGCGCCGACGCCCGTAATCAACCCGACGAAGACCGACGAAAGTCCGTCGAGGCGAAGCACGAAATCGAGCCCAAGCTCGGAAAGCCAAGCGGCGCGGTAAATAATGACCTCGCCGGCTGCGATGTCTACATAAAGCCAGGCGCCCAGCAGGAAACACACGCTTGCAATGCCGCCCGCCAGCCAAGCTTCGCTGTTACCGGCGTTGCGCGGCAGGAGTGCAGCCACGGCACTGCCGACAAAGGGAAGTATCAGAATGATCAGCAGAAGCAGGGCGTCTGACACTACCTACACCTCCCTTTCGCCCGTGTCAGGGAATGGATGTTATTGAAGTTAGTCCGGCGATTATAAGCGGCCACTCGCGGCAGAGAGCAACTAAAGCGGCAGTTGGCTGTCCTACGCGGCGTCGCCGGCCAACGCGGTATCGGGAAAATAAAAAACAGGTCTGGTTTTCGCAACCACAGCTCCGCAATCGGCGCATGATTGATCGCATATCGCCATCGATCTGCACGACAC
>DATEOW010000072.1:0-26146 GCA_035273665.1 Burkholderiales bacterium
CGCGGCGACTTTTTTGTGGCGAACTCAACTCAAGCGTTGCGGGAAGCGTCTCCGGTGGAATGAATTTGCGCAAGCTGACCGTGGTGCCGCTCGGCGAAGAGTCGATATTGAAATCGTCCATCAAACGCCGCGCGCTGATAAGACCTTGCCCGCCTCGTTGACCTTCCAAAACGACTTGGAGATCCGCGATCCCCGGCCCGTTATCGCTCACATCGATGACGAGCGAGGGTCGCCAGTGATTACGGTCGAGGTCGAAACGAAGCTTTCCCCCGCCGCCATGCCCGAGCGCGTTACGTGCAACTTCCGAGACCGCTGTCGCGATACGCGCCTGGTCGGCATGCGCGAATCCCACTTGCGCAGCAACTTGGCGAGCCGTCATGCGGCTACGTACGACATCTTCGTCGTTGTCGATGGTGAGTTCAAGCATGTCGAACGGCCTTGCGTTTGAGGACCACGACGGTCGTATCGTCGCGCCCTCGCGAATGATCGCGATAAAGCGCCCCCGCAATCACCGCGGGATGTTGCTGCGTAAGGCCGGGATAATCATCAAGACTCCAATGCGTTCCTAATCCGTCGGAATGCATGATGAGCAAGGAGTCGGCCGGCCATGGGGCGTTGAAAGTCGTCAACTTGCTCATCTGATGACCGACAATTCCAGGATGCGAAAGCAAGTGGCGCGAACGCCCATCGGCGTAAACAATGCCGCTGATATTACCGACACCGCTGTAGAGGATTTCGTTTCGTTCGAAGGAACATTCCGCAATCGCTGTTGCGGCACCGCGCGTCGAACGCATGGCGGCGTGGCCGCTGCGCGTGATTTCCATGGGAGAAAGTTCGGCGGCTTGTTCATCGAAAACGCGCTGCATAGCCCGGGTGGCGTCTGCGGCGCTTGCGCCATGTCCCAAACCGTCGCAAACCATTAACAACAACCTTTCTTGGTCCAGCCGCAACCGCCAGCCGTCGCCACTGACTTCCTCGCCTTGAATGGGCAAATTGACGACACCCATTTCGATTGGCGCTCCCTCAACGGCGTCGCCGCCGAGTACGAAGCGGATCACCGTCCCTTGACCCGGCATGGAGTAAAGCTGCGTGTGGTCCGACACGCGCGCAATGGCGCCCAGCCCGGTGCCCATTGTCCCGCTGGTCGATACACCATCGATGCTTGATGCGGCGATATCCGGCATGCCCGGACCGCGATCGATTGCGAGCACTTCAATGCCCCGGTTTTCGGGCGATCCCAAGGGACGTGCCAAAAGCATGCCTTCCCGAGCGTGTTTGACGAGATTCGTGCCTGCTTCAGTCACCGCTAATGACAAGCGATCAATCAGCGCCTGATCGAAGCCGTGCGCTCGCGCCCGTTCTCCTAGGTAGCGTCGCGCCGCCCCCACCTGGCTCGGCTCGTGTATATCGAACATAACCTGTTCATTTAGCGGTGACATACGGCCTTCGCTTTACAGCAGATGGCATATCAGCTCCATCGCAAAATCGTGACGTCCGTGCCTTGCCCAACTACGGACTTGATAGAAAATTGATCGCACAGTCGCTTGGCGCCGCTTAATCCGAGCCCTAGACCTTTGCCCGAGGTATATCCGTCTGTCAGCGCCAGTTCAACGTTGGGAATGCCCGGGCCCTTGTCGCTAAAGGTCAGGCGCACACCGCTGCGCGCGCCGTCCTCCATTGCTTCGAGCTGCAATTCGCCGCCGCCGCCGTATTCCACCGTGTTGCGCGCCAATTCGCTGGCCGCGGTGACCATCTTGGTTTGTCCTACGAGATTAAATTTTTCAGCGATGCACCATTCGCGCACCGTCTGTCGCGCACGCACGATGTCTTCGGATGTGCGCAGTTGCATCCGCGCTTCTCGCTTGACGATCATGGCTATTCGGCCGCTTCGTCTTGCGCATCGCGCCGGGCAATGGCCGCTTCGAGGAGTTCGATGCCTCTGTCGACATTGAGCGCGGTACGCACGCCGGGCATCGTGAGACCCAACTCGACGAGCGTGATCGCCACAGCCGGGCGCATCCCCACAACGACCGTCTCAGCGTCGAGTACACGGGTGATTGCCGCGATGTTGCTGATCATGCGGCCGATGAAGGAATCCACCAGATCAAGCGCGGAGATATCGATCAACACCGCCTTGGCGCGCTGTTTGACGATTTCCGCCGTGAGGTCGTCCTGCAAAGTCATCGCGAGCCGGTCGTGCATATCGATCTGAATGCTGACGAGTAGAAAATCTCGCAGCTTCAGGATGGGGATGCGTTCCATGGTCAACGCACAGCCGCGTTGGAACTTCCGCCGCTATCACGCACGGTCCGGAAACCGGTACGACGTAAGGCCACGCGGAACGCGTCGCCCAAGGTCGCTTTGGTGATGACCTCGCCGAGGTCTACACCGAGATGCACGATTGTCTGGGCGATTTGCGGGCGAATCCCGCTGATGATGCAGTCCGCGCCCATGAGGCGCGCGGCAGACACCGTTTTGAGCAAATGTTGCGCGACCAAGGTATCGACCGTCGGCACGCCGGTGATGTCGATGATCGCCAAGGCCGCGCCGGTATCGACGATTCGCTGCAGCAGATTTTCCATGACGACTTGTGTTCGCGAGCTGTCGAGCGTGCCGATAAGCGGCACTGCGAGGATTCCCTCCCACAACTCCACCACCGGCGTGGAAAGCTCAAGCAGCTCTTGCTGTTGGCGAGCGATGACTTCCTCGCGGCTTTTTTGATAGACCTCGGTGGTATACAAGCCGAGCGCATCCAAAATCCTGTCGGCGTTCCACAGTTCGTCCGCGAGCAACTTCGGTTGATCCGCAAAAGCGGTACGCAACTGCGCGAACAGCGCATGTTTGAGCGAGAAAATAAAAGAAGCCGTTTCCGTCGGCGTGAAACCCTTCAGCGCCCGGTTGCGGGAGATATCGTTCAACACGGCGCGGACGGAGGCCCACCCGGGCCCCTCGATGTTCTCGCCGGCAGCACTGCTCAATGCAGCGCGAAACTGTTCCAGGAAGCGGCTCGATTGATCCCGCACCTCGGCTTCTTTAATGAGGTTGCCGCGAAGGGATTTGCTATCGCGTTGATACCGTACCCACTCCTCGAGAACGGCGGGTTCTTGGGTGCTTAGTATGTTGGCAAGTTGCGTCATGACTCCCCCTGGTAGGTTTATAGGTTTTTGATGGGTCCGGAGGGGGTTAGGAGGCAATATTCGCGCCGTACAGCCGAATGGGTAAAAATCGCCCTCAAAACGCGCGCTTCCATCCGCGAATGCTCGGAACGGCGAATGAAATGAGGAGGGGCGATGCCCGCACGAAGCCGGCGTTGTAAAACTTACAGCGGCTGGGGGCTACTCTGAGGGCTAATCTTTGTCTGAGGGATAGGGGTTATCGAGACCGGCGATGAGTTGGACGAACACTTCACGGACTTGCTTCTCATCGCAGCCCATGAGCAACGCGTCTTCGAACGCGTCTTGGGTCACCTGGCGAATTTCTTCCAGGTTCTCACGCAGAACTTTGAGTTTCTCAGTGCAGGATATGACCTCGCCCTCGGGCGAGACCCAACGCGGATCAGGTAGCTTGCTGCTCATCGTCTCCCGCCGGTGGCGCTCGCGCGGCCGGCGTCGGTGGTCTCGGGATTCAAAAACACTTGCAAGCGTTTGGGCCGCACGATCAAACTTTCACCTTCATAAAGTTTGAGCGACCGATAGCGCTCGGCAGGCATTTCAGCCTCCACGATACCACCGTTGTCTTCGCGTTCAAGTTCCAGCCTTGCCGTAGGCCCGACGACGAGCGCACGGTTCAATTGCACGCGGATGCCGGAAAGGCCGGGCGAATAGCGATCCACTTCCAAATCGTGCGGGCGGGCAAAGGCAACCGCGGGCGTATCCTTGGTTTCCGAATGGCCCTCCGTTTCCAACGCGACATCGTCGCCGATGTGCAAGAACCCGCCGTCCGCGCGGCCGTGGAATAAATTGACGTTGCCGAGAAAGCCATAAACAAAAGGCGTCGCCGGTCTTTCGTAAACGTCCTCCGGCGTACCCTGCTGTTCGATCCGGCCCGAGTTCATCAGCACGACCCGGTCTGCGACTTCAAGCGCTTCTTCTTGATCGTGTGTCACGAAAATGCTGGTGACATGGATTTCGTCGTGCAGACGGCGCAGCCAGCGGCGCAATTCCTTGCGCACCTTGGCGTCGAGCGCGCCGAACGGCTCGTCCAGCAAAAGCACCTTGGGTTCGACCGCAAGCGCGCGCGCCAGCGCGATACGTTGACGTTGCCCGCCCGAAAGCTGCGATGGATAACGGTCGGCGCACCAGTCGAGTTGGACGAGCTTGAGTAGCGAATGCACGCGATCGGCGATTTCGCTCTTGCTCGGTCGGGTGGCCCGCGACTTCACCTGGAGACCAAAGGCGACGTTATCGAAAACGTTCATGTGCCTGAAGAGTGCATAGTGTTGAAAAACGAATCCGACCTTGCGCTCGCGAACGTCTTGGAAGGAGGCGTCGGCGCCAGCGAAGTAGATCTCGCCCGCATCGGCCGTTTCCATGCCCGCGATGATGCGCAACAACGTGGTCTTACCGCACCCTGAAGGCCCGAGTAGCGCGACGAGTTCCCCTGTCTGGAACTCGAGCGAGACGTTATCCAGCGCGGTGAAGTTGCCGAAGCGTTTCGTGATGTTTTTGACTTCAATGCTCATCGCGTTCTCCTAGGGAGCAGGCCGCCGATATCCCTGCAGAAACGTTGGTTACGATTTTCACGGCCGTGGCGCCTCCATGGGTAGATCGGCGCTCATGTCCTTGCGCACTTTCCATTCGATAAAACTCTTCAGACCAAGCGTCACCAATGCCAACAAGGCTAATAGCGAAGCGACGGCGAACGCGGCAGCGAATTGATATTCGTTGTAGAGAATTTCGATGTGCAGCGGCATGGTGTTCGTCTGGCCCCTGATATGGCCGGAGACAACTGACACAGCGCCGAACTCGCCCATCGCGCGCGCATTACAAAGAATGACGCCATACAGCAATCCCCACTTGATGTTGGGCAGCGTCACACGGAAAAAGATTTGCCAGCCGGAAGCGCCCAACACGCGCGCCGCTTCCTCTTCGTCGCTACCTTGCGCTTGCATCAGCGGAATAAGCTCGCGGGCAACAAAGGGGAAAGTAATAAAAATCGTCGCGAGGACGATGCCGGGCACGGCAAAGATGATCTTGAGGTCATGCTCGAAAAGCCAGGGCCCGATCCAGCCTTGCGCGCCGAAGATGAGCACGTATATCAAACCCGCGACGACGGGCGAAACGGAAAATGGTAGATCGATGAGCGTAATGAGCACGCTTTTACCGCGGAAATCGAACTTGGCGATCGCCCATGCTGCCGCGATGCCAAAGACAACATTGAGTGGCACGGCAATGAGCGCAGCGATGAGCGTGAGCTTGATCGCATCAATAGCATCGGGTTCAACGAGCGCGGCGAAATAGACCTCCCACCCTTTGCGCAATGCCTCGGTGAAAACTGCCGCAAGTGGCACGAAGAGGAACAAGGTCATGAAACCAAGTGCCGTGCCAATGAGGAGCCACTTGACCCAAGTCGGCTCCGTCGTGGCGGCGCGGTGGGCGTGGCCCGGATCGACGGCAATACGCGGCGGGGCGGGAAGGACGGCAGACATAGGTCAGCGGGTCTTGGCGCCTCGTCTGGAGGTCCACCATTGCAGCAGATTGATGACCAACAACATGAGGAAAGAAACAACGAGCATCACCACCGCGATAGCGGTTGCCCCTGTGTAATCGTATTGCTCAAGCTTTGTGATGATGAGCAGCGGCGTGATTTCCGTCTTCAGCGGCAGATTCCCGGCGATGAAAATCACTGAACCGTACTCGCCCACCGCGCGTGCGAAGGCCATGGCGAAGCCGGTAAGCAATGCCGGCAGAATCGCCGGGAAGATAATTCGCTTGAAGGTTTGCCAACGATTCGCACCTAGGCTCGCCGCCGCTTCTTCAAGTTCCGGTTCCAGATCTTCGAGGACCGGCTGCACCGTGCGCACCACGAAGGGCAAGCCGATGAACGTCAGCGCAACGACGACGCCCAGCGGCGTGAAAGCGACTTTCAAGCCGAAGTCGGCGAGAAAACTGCCGATCCAGCCGTTCGGCGCATAAATACCGGTCAGTGCGATGCCCGCAACGGCAGTCGGTAAAGCGAAAGGCAAATCGACCATGGCATCAATGAAACGCTTCGCGGGAAAGCGATAGCGCACGAGCACCCACGCCACGATCAAACCGAAAACCGCATTCAGCGCGGCGCCAATAAGGGATGCGCCGAAGGTCAATTTATAAGAAGCCATGACGCGCTCCGTCGTCACCGTCGACCAAAACTGTCCCCAAGTCAGCGTCGCCGTCTTGAGAAAAGCGGCAGACAGCGGAATCAGAACGATCAGACTGAGATAGAGCACCGTAAAGCCGAGCGCGATATTGAAGCCCGGCAATACGCTGTGACGGCGCAGCGCGTGACTCACTTCTTGGCCTGGTAGATCTGGTCGAAGATACCGCCGTCGTCGAAGTGTTTGTCTTGCGCTTGCTTCCAGCCGCCGAACATGTCGTCGATCGTGAAGAGATTGATCTTCTGGAACTGGCCGGCGTACTTCTTGGCGATGGCCGGATCCACCGGACGGTAATGATGCTTGGCGGCGATTTCCTGCGCTTCTTCGGAATACAAATACCGAAGATAGGCTTCCGCCACTTTGCGTGTCCCGCGCTTGTCTACAATCTTGTCGACCACACTCACCGGACTCTCCGCGGCGATGGACCAGCTCGGATAGACAATATCGTAATCGCTGCCGAGTTCCTTCTTGATGAGGAACACTTCGTTCTCGAACGTAATGAGCACATCGCCAATGCCCCGCTGCGTAAAGGTCGCGGTCGCGCCCCTTCCGCCGGTATCGAGAATAGGAACGTTGTTGAAGAGCTTGGTCACGAAGTCGCGCGCTTTCGCTTCATCACCGCCGCTCTTGATCACATAGCCCCACGCGGCCAGGTAGGTGTAGCGACCATTCCCCGCGGTTTTTGGATTTGGAATGATCACTTGAACACCGGGTTTGAGAAGATCGGGCCAATCCTTGATTCCCTTCGGATTGCCCTTTCGCACAAGAAATACCATCGTCGATTGATAGGGCACACTCCGATTCGGCAAACGCTTTGCCCAATCGGCCGGCACTAAATTGCCGCGGTCGTGCAGCAAATCGATATCGTTCGCCTGATTCATGGTGACGACATCGGCTTCCAACCCGTCGGCGACGGAACGTGCTTGCTTGCTCGATGCGCCATGCGATTGGTTGACAGTGATTTTCTCGCCCGTCTTGGCTTCGTAATACTTTACGAAGACGGGGTTGTAATCCTTATACAACTCGCGCGCGACATCGTATGAGGCGTTGAGGATCGACGTTTCCGCGAAGGCGGAAGCGGATATAAAAAGCGCCGCGAGCGCTGTACCGAGCAGCGCGCGGCGCGTAACTTGTTTGAACATTTTTTCCTCGAATCTTTTTGGGCGCTCGCCTATTGTTTTTTAGGCAAGCTGGTATAGCGGAGATAAGGTTTAACGGTTCTGAAACCCTGCGGGAATTTCTGCTTCAACACTTCCGGGTCTGTGATCGAAGGGACGATGATCACATCGTCTCCCTGCTTCCAGTTCACGGGCGTCGCCACACTGTTGCTGTCTGTCAGTTGCAATGCGTCGATGACACGCAAAATCTCGTCGAAGTTACGGCCCGTCGGCGCCGGATAGGTGAGCGTGAGGCGAATCTTTTTCTGCGGATCGATGACGAAGACGGAACGCACCGTCGCTGTCGCGCTCGCGTTCGGATGAATCATGTCGTACAGCGTCGCGACTTTACGATCTGCGTCCGCAAGAATCGGAAAGTCCACTGTGCAGTTCTGCGTTTCGTTGATATCGCCGACCCACTTTTGATGGGCATCGAGCGGGTCTACCGACAAAGCCAAAACTTTTACGCCGCGTTTGGCGAATTCATCTTTTAACTTCGCGGTGTAACCGAGCTCGGTCGTGCACACCGGCGTGAAGTCGGCGGGGTGCGAAAACAGGACGCCCCAACTGTTGCCGAGCCATTCGTGGAACTTGATTTTGCCGGCGGTGGAATCTTGTTCAAAATCCGGCGCCGTATCACCTAAACGTAAACTCATGGAAGGTCTCCTCGAATCTTTAGAGGTCGATCTATAGGAATGGAATTGTCCCTGGCGCCTTTATTCAGGGGAACGAAGGCTTGGTCATTTCCATATAGCGAGGAGTTATTAGAACAAAACCCGCTTCCCGAAGGAAGCAGGTTGTTGAAGAGGGCATATCAGGGGAATTTATTTGCTGCTGTAAATCTGGTCAAAGGTTCCCCCATCCGCGAAATGCGCGGCGGCCGCTTTGGTCCACCCCCCGAAGGCTTCGTCAATGCTGAACAGCTTAACGGCCGGAAATTTGGAAGCGTACTTGTCCGCCACTCTCTTGAGGGTGGGCCGATAGTAGTTCTGCGCCGCGATCTCCTGCCCCTCTTCGCTATACAGGTAGCGCAGATAAGCCTCGGCGACCTTGCGCGTACCGTGCTTATCCACGTTTCTGTCGACAACGGTGACTGTAGGCTCCGCAAGGATGGAAATGGAGGGCACCACGATCTCGAACTTGTCCGGGCCGAGCTCTTTTACCGCCAAATAGGCTTCGTTTTCCCAGGAAATGAAGATATCGCCCACACCGCGCTCAACAAAAGTGGTGGTCGATGCACGTGCGCCGGAGTCCAGCACCAGGACGTTCTTGTAGAGCTTCGCAACGAAATCCTTCGCTTTTTCATCGCCGCCGTACTTACGTTTTGCGTATTCCCAGGCGGCGAGGTAGTTCCACTGAGCGCCGCCGGAGGTTTTGGGATTAGGCGTGATCACCCCGATGCCGGGCTTCACCAGATCGTCCCAGTCTTTCACGCCTTTCGGATTGCCTTTGCGCACGAGGAAGACGATGGTCGAGGTATAGGGCGAACTATTGTGCGGCAGACGTTTCTGCCAATCGGCGGGAAGCAGCTTCGCCTTCTCCGAAATGGCATCCACGTCGCGGGCTAAGGCCAGCGTCACCACATCGGCTTCCAAGCCGTCGATCACCGAGCGGGCCTGCTTGCCCGAACCGCCGTGCGATTGCTTGACGGTCAAGTCTTCGCCGCTTTGCTTTTTCCAGTGTGCGGCAAACGCCTTGTTGAAATCCTGATACAGCTCGCGCGTTGGATCGTAGGAAACGTTGAGCAGCGTCGTTTGCGCGACCGCACCGGCCGCAGCAACTAAGAGCACGCCGAACACGGCGGCCACCGATAATTTTTTGAACATGATGTTGTTTTGCTTTCCGTGATGAACGGGGCAAAACTTATAAGCTCGGCCTAATAAGCGGAAATACTTAATTGCTGTTTTCAAATCGTCCTAAGTTATAAGCCGCCGTGTTCAATGGTGATGGAGGCCGTGCTCGGCGGGTCTCACTTCCAGCGTCGGACTGGGGTAGCGCGGTGCAGGTTTGCCTTCGGCCGGCGCTTCAGACCAATCGATTTGTCCTTGTTCGCATTGCTGCAGGACACGAAAACGCTTCACACCGGGCTCCGCCGGCAATTGCAAACGGATGACGAATTCGTCGTACTCGGTGTCGAGCAAGCGTCCGCCGCTCCACGAAACCACCGCCACGCGTTCGTCGATCAGCCTCCCATGCGCTTCATAGGGTTTGCTCAGCTTTTCCTTTTTGACATCGAGCGTCCATCCGGCCTTAGGCATGGGCTTGGCGCCGACGAAACCCTCGGGTAGAAACACGGTGAGCGCGCGAGTAGACGAACCCTCACAACCATGCGGCACACCAAGAACGGTTTTGTAATAAGCGCCCGCTTGCGCGTGCCCTTGTTCCAAAGTGATATGCGCTTGCGTTGAAGCGGAAACGAATAGCAGACTGCTCAATAAAATTGTTCTCATGATTCTTCACTATCCTTAGATGCGCCATTGCACACCGAGAAAGACGCTGCGGCCGTCTCCCGGAAAAAATTGAGCGGTATCCGTACCTGCCGCATCGCGGATCACGCCCGTCGTTGTTGCGTACTTCTTGTTCGATAGGTTGCGCAGGTCGACGAACCAGGACCAATGTCGGTCTACATCCTGGCCAAGCTTGAACCCCCACACCGCATACGCGTCGGCGTCGAAGCTGTTCTCCATATCGACCGGGTATTTGCGCGGCGACCATTCGAGGTTCGGGCCGAAATAAACGCCGCTTTCCAAGCGGCAAAGGATTTCCGCTCTAAGCAATAATTTGGGAATACCGGGCAGCGTGTTGTCGCCATAAACCGCGTCGTCATTAAAACGAAAGCGATTGAGTAAAGCAGCGACCTGCCAGCTCAGGCTGTTCCAAGTCCCGCCTGCCGCCGCCTCTACCCCTTCGTGAATGGTGCGGTCGGCATTCACAGTGAATGCGTTCAAGCCATTCGGCGTGATACCGAGCAATTCGTTACGCAACTGGGCGCGGTAGAGTGCAACATCCCAATGGAGGGCCTTTGTCTCACCGCGCGTGCCGATCTCGTAGGTCCACCCACTTTGCGCTTTGTTCGGCACGCCGAGCACCGGCCCTTCGCTGAAAGAAGGCGGCTCGAAGCTCTTCGATATATTGGCGAACAGTTGTGCGCGCGGCGACAAGGCATAAAGCAGACCGTACTTCGGACTCGTCTCCCGGTAGGTTTCCTGATAGCTCGCATCGACGCCGAACTTGTCATCGAGTTCGCGCGTTACGCGCGCGTGTTGCAACCCGATCACCAGCGCCAGTCCGGGCAACACATAGTGGCTGTTTTCGAAATACACAGTCTGTGTTGAGGCAGTCTGTGTGCTGCGATCTGTTCGCGCGCCCCGCTCGCCGCTCACATTGAGAAAACGGTCCTCTTCGGTCTTGCCACGCATCGGCGCATACCCGACGATCAAGCGGTTTCGCCGTCCACCAAGCGTCGCATCATTAATGAACCGGAGTTCGCCGCCGACCGTAAACGTGTCTTGTTCGAGCACTTGGAAAATCGGGTGGAACAGGTCGTAGGTGGCATAGTAGATCGACGCTTCGAGGCGTGAGTCGCCGAAGCGCCACACACTGCGATTGGCGATACGTCCGACATCCGTATTGCGCTGCTGATCGCCGGCAAGATTTCCGGCGTTCGCTTGCTTTGGATTGTCTTTCAGTTGCGCTTTGGTGAGCCCGCCGGGTAGTTCCGAATCGCTGCTTGCCCAACCAAAATAAAAACGCGTTTCCGCGTCGGCGTTGATGCGATAGCCGATATTCATGTTCGCACGTTGCGCCGCTTGTACGGCGTGATCGCGGAAACCATCTTGGTTGAAGGTGGATAGGCTCGCGTAGTAGTCCCAGTCCCCCAATATGCCGCCGCTACTGGCCTGCGAGCGTAGATAGTCATAGCTACCCGCCTCCAATCGAGCCCCGGCTCTTGCGGCGTCGTAGCCTGTCGGTGAAACGTAGTTGATCGCGCCGCCCAGTGTCGTCGCACCGTATTGCAGTGCATTGGCGCCGCGATAAACCTCGATATATCGCGTGGCGAGCGGCTCGATGGATTGGAAGTCCCCGCCCCCGTCCGCTTGGTTGAGCGGCACGCCGTCCTGCATGAGCTTTAGACCGCGTAAATGAAAAGTACGCTGAAGCCCGGACCCGCGAATGGACAAGCGCGTTTCTTCCGCGCCGAAACGTGGTTGCGCGAGCACACCGGCCGTGAATCGAAAGGCATCGCCCATGTTCAAGGCGCGACCGCGATTCGCCTCCTCCGCATCGACGATCGCCACACCACCGGGCGTCTGCTCGATGCGTTCCTTTGCCACACGCAGATTGGGTTGGCTTAAAGTCGGTCCGTCGGGGTCGCGTTGACCGTGGACCACCACCGTTTCCAGCGTCGGCTCACTCGCGCTTTGGATCTCACTCGCGCTTTGGCTATGCACGGACAACGGAGCGAGCGAACAAACAAACAGTACGGGCATGCACGCCCGCACGAAAAACGAGGACATTTTTTCTCCCTGAACAGCTCGCAGGCATTGCGCGAGCAAGAATGGCGCCGCGGCGCCGTGAATCCGTTCAGGAGAAGGAAGGGGGTGCGCGAGCCGGCGGCGGCGCGACGGCAGACAGCTTTAAGCGAGGTGTGACTGGCGCTTCTGCGCGTTCTTTGCGCGCGGGGGCAAAAGACAGTGCGATCGACGTACGACTATTGACGAGCGCCGGAGTATCCTGCGTCAACACACATAGCGGACAGTGCGTGCGCTGGTCCTGCCGCTGTTCAGAGCCCGGCAGATCGCCTGCCTGGATCCACTTGATACCGCTCGCCGTACAGATCGGCACTTCACCCGGCTTTCCGGTGGACGCCATCGCATTCGACAAAGGCAATGCGAGCGCTTGCCATAACAAGGCAAACAGCGCGATGCGAGCGAAAAGCCGGAGACGTTTGAAATTCATGAAGGCGCTTTGTTACGCTTAGGTGGAAAGCTTTTCGGAAAAGCGGGCGGATTGTATCAGGCCGCCCGTAGTGCATCCACGATCTGCAGTCGCGACGCGCGCCATGCCGGCAGCAGACCGCCGATGAAGCCCATGACGAGCGCGAAGATGAGAGACTGGACGACGATGCCGAAAGTCAGATCGAAGGAGAAAGCCAACTCTGAAAAGGACTGCCAGTTCATGGTGGAAATATGGACCAACTGCATCATGGAGGCCAGGACTACACCCACGATCCAACCGACCACACCGAGAGCAAGTGCTTCAAAAAGGAATGCGAGGAGAATCCCTTTTCGCCTGAAACCGAGCGCACGCAATGTGCCGATCTCCGCCGTGCGATTCGATACGGCGGCATACATGGTGATCATCGCGCCGATCATCGCA
Organism: Burkholderiales bacterium; assembly: GCA_035273665.1. GTDB lineage: Bacteria > Pseudomonadota > Gammaproteobacteria > Burkholderiales > SG8-39 > DATEEW01. Next base: position 12,892 of record DATEOW010000072.1, read on the forward strand.
CCGATAGAGAACACCACCGAAAGAAAAATGCCGAGATAACGAATGAAGCTCGACATTTGTTCGGATTGTTCTTCATAGAAGACCCGCTCGCTTTTGACATCCACCGGTGTGCGGGGATCGTTCTCCAAAGCCGCTCGCACACGATCGAACTCGCTCACTTCATTCAGCCGTGCAATCACGGAAGAAAAGTTTGGGCGCCTGAATACCTGCATCAATTGTTCGCTATCGCCCCACACTTCGGAATCGAATGCCGATCCACCGGCATCGAAAACACCGACTACCGTCCAGTCGCGCCCACCGAAGCGCAAGCGTTCACCGACCCCGGCCCCGTCGAACCGCGCAGCAATACTACTGCCCACCATGATTTCCGCCGTTCCGAAACGTAGAAGGCGCCCCTGAGTGATTTTGATTTGCGGACGCAGGGCGAATCCGGCAGGGCCAATGCCGCGCGTCGTAATATTGGTTAGCACACCGGTGTCATGCTTCGGCAGCGTAATGAGCACCACCGTTTCTTTCGACACCATCGGTTGCAAGTCGGGCCCCAAGGCAATGCCCGGCGTCGTTTCAATCACTGCCGCCTGCGTACGATCGACAGAGCTTTGCACTTCCGTTCCCGCGGAGCGCCGGGTGACAAGAATGTTGTCCGGTTGACCCGTCGCAACAAGCGCGGCGCGCAAGCCGGCGTCGAGCATCAGCACCGCCGCGTAAACAAAAACGACCAACGCCATACCGCCAGCGGTGAGGAAGGTTGTGAGCTTGCGTGCCCAGAGATTGCGCAGCGAATAGTTGATGGGGATTTTCATCTCATCCGACGAATCGCAAGCCTTCGACGATCTGCACCTTGGCGGCGCGCCGCATCGGCAACGCGGCCGCAATCAAACCCACCGCCAACGCGCAGATCGCCTGCAGGACGATCGTCGCGCCACTCAAATCGAAGATCGGGAAAAGATTGCCGAGCAACGCCCCGAACCCGCTCACGAGCGGGAAGCTCAAACCGATGCCGATTGCAGCGCCCAATACCGCGATCGCCACAGACTCACCCAGGATCAGACTGACCACGAATGCGGGTTTGAAGCCGAGCGCTTTCAGCGTGGCGTATTCGGCCATGCGCTCCCGCACCGTGAGCGACATGACGTTCGCCATGATGGCCAGAATAATGAAAATGACGACAAAGGAAACGAAACGAATCGCGATGACAATAGCCTCGGTCTGTTTGGCGAAGCCGATCTGAAAAGCTTTCTCCGTTTCAGTGAGTGTTTCCGCCGATGAATTTTCCGAAAGCTGATCGATGGCCTTGCTGATTTCAGCCGCGCGATCGACATCCTTGATGGCCACCACGAAGACGCCCACGGCGTCCGCCCTCCGCAAGGCCCGCTGGCGCAGCGTTTCATTGAGGTACTGATAGTGAAAAAAAAGTGCTGAGGTGTCGGTGCTTTTTTGCCCCCCGTCGTAAATGCCCCGCACCGTGAAATTCCAGTTGCCGGGGAAGATGTCGCCTTGTATTGGAATGACATCGCCGACTTTGAATCCGTGGGCCGTCGCTAATTTGCGTCCGATCATCGCACCCTGCCGGTCCCGCAGAAAATCGCGGAACTCGTTTTCCTTGACCAGGTACTCGGGGTACATCGCGAAATACGGGACCGCATCGACCGCGAACTTGGGGAAGAAATTTGCCATACTGGTATCGCGATAGACACCACCGAACCAGTTGGCCGCGGCGACCGATTCCACACCCTCGACGGAGCGGATCTTTTGCAAGTAAGTCGCCGGCATGGGAAAAGTCAGTGAAACCTTATTCCGGGTAATGAGCCGATTCGCTGAGGCGGCATTGGCGCCACCGTACCAAGCATCCACGACGGTTTGTAACAATCCGAATGCCAAAATCGCAACCACCAGACCGGCAACCGTCAAACTGGTGCGCAGCTTGTGGCGGAGTGCGTTACGAGTGATGAGCTTAAACAGCAGCACGGTCGAGGTCCGGCCTTATATAGCTTTGAACGATTTGAAACAAAGCATCCATTCGTTCCCTCGCAGCAAAGGCGAATGCAAGAATGCAGGCATAGCGGTGTTTCAAGTTTTTAGGATCGAAACAAGAATGAACAGTCTGACGGTTTTTCGGCTTGTCCTGGTTTTTTTCATCGGTGTTTCAGCGCACTGGGTGTGGCAAGACATGGCCGATCGCGCTACGGCCCCGAGCCAAGCAGCCAGACACGTATCGAGTGCGATTTCGCCAAACTGAAACGGAGCCCATATATGCTCTCGTACTGCGTTTAATTGCGCCCAGGCCGCAACGAACGCTCCGCGACATCCTCGGACGTCGATAGCTCGCCTTTTTCGAGGTACATGATGGCGCGGGCTTTTTCGGCGGCACGGCGATCATGCGTCACCATCACAATGGTCTTGCCCAATTCCGTATTGAGACGATCCAACAACGCCAGAATCTCTTCGGCTGAGTGACGATCCAAATCTCCGGTCGGCTCGTCGGCAACCAGCATCGTCGGGTCGGTAATAATCGCCCGCGCGATAGCGACCCGCTGCTGCTGGCCGCCCGAGAGTTCCGACGGATAATGTTCAACGCGATCGCCAAGCCCGACGATATCGAGCGCCATGCTTGCGCGTTCTCGTCTCTCGGCACGACTCAATCGGGTCAGCATGAGCGGCAATTCCACATTCTCGAAGGCGGTGAGAACCGGCATCAAGTTGTAGAACTGGAAGATGAAACCGACGTGCGATGCGCGCCAATCGGCCAGATCCGCTTCGTTCAAGCGCGTGATGTCCACACCGTCCACCAGTACTTCACCGGAATCCGGTTTGTCGATTCCGGCGATGAGATTCAGTAGCGTGCTTTTGCCGGAACCCGATGGGCCCATCAGTCCGAGGAAATCGCCGCGCCGAATTTCGAAACTCAAATCCGCAAGAACGGGCACACGCTGGTCGCCGCGCCTGTAGCTCTTGACGACGTTGCGCAGTGAAATGAGCGACTCATCGCTCACGGTTGCGCTTCGATTTTGATTTTGTGGCCGTCGAGCTTGGGATCGAGCGGCTGCAACACTACTTTGTCGCCGACCTTCAGGCCGCTTACTTCAGTTTGATCGCCTAACTTGCGGCCCGTCTGGATATCGACCAAATGCGCTCGCTCGTTCTCGATGCGCAGCACTTGGCGCTTGCCCTCATCCTGGATAATTGCCGCGTTCGGCAGCGCGGCGACCGCTTGGCGCTCGTCCGCGCGCAAAGGTCTTTCCAGGAATGCGATCTTCGCGCTCATTTCCGGCAATACACGCTCGTCGCGTTCGACGAACCGGATTTTGACCAACACCGTTGCCTTGGCACGATCTACCGTGGGCACGATGCGGTTCACCACGCCGGCAAGGCGTTGCTCAGGTATGGCATCGAGTTGAATTTCGCAAGCTTGACCGATGCGGATTTTGCCGAGCGAGGATTCCGCTACGTCAGCCTCGACTTCGAGCGTATTCATATCGGCCATCGTGATGACCGCACCTTTGGTATCGAGCGCATTCGAAAACGGCGTGATGTTATCGCCGACATTCGCATTCTTGGTCAGCACGACTCCGGCGAACGGCGCGCGGATGAGCGTCTGATCGAAATCGACCTCAGCGGCTTTTAAATTCGCTTGGGCAACCGACAATGAAGCTTGTTGGCTTTTCAAGGCTGCGCGCGCTTTGTCATATCGGGCCTTGGCCGTGTCATGAGCGGCTTCGCTGATGTAGCGCTTAGCGACAAGATCCTTCGACCTTTCAAAGGCGCTTTTCGCATCTTGTAATTCTGCGTTCGCTTGTTCGACATTCGCCGCCGCGACGTTCACACTGGCGCGCGCCTGTTCGCGTGCCGCGCCGACGTCGCCGCTTTCAAGCCGCGCGATGACTTGATCTGCTTCCACGCGGCTACCTTCGGAAACGCCGAGCCATTCGAGACGCCCGGTCGCTTTTGATGCGATCGACGCCTTGCGTTGCGCCACCACGTAGCCGGTCGCATTCAATTGAGTGATGGCTTGCGCCGGATACGCGTTGTTAACAGTAGCGGTTTGCACGCTACGTGCAGAGCTCATACGCGCGATGACGACGCCAAGGACGATGAGCATCGCCACAATAGCGAGGATGATCCGAGTGCTTGGGCGACGGCGCGGCGGCGGCGCCGCATTGCGATTGATGCTGAGCTTACCGAGGTCGGGAGCGGTCACGAAGGCGTTCTGAGGGAAGCGTCGTTCTAAGGAAAGGCAAGGACGCCGCCATTATAGCGGCTCCACGTTCCGATTCCCGAGATGTCCGAAAGTTCAGCGCACCGACAAAAGGGCGTTAAGCGGATGCGCGCGAAGAAGACGGATCGCCCGCGGGGCGCGGACGCTTGCCGGCCGGTGCGAAACTGCCGGCTTTGAGAATACGTTCGACGTCAATGGCGGGCATGGGACGCGCATAGTAATAGCCCTGCGCTTCCTCGCAACCATTGGCGAGCAGAAATTCGATTTGCGCCTGCGTTTCAACGCCCTCGGCCACCACGCCTAAGCCCAGGCTTTTGGCCAGCGCGATAATCGCGCCCGTAATGGCCACGTCGTCTTGGTCATGCGGAATATCGCGCACGAAGCTGCTATCGATCTTCAGGCGGCTTAAGGGGAACCTTTTCAAGTAACTCATCGATGAATAGCCGATACCGAAGTCGTCAATCGCCAATTGCACGCCCAGATCGCGAAGCCGCTGCATTTTCGCCACGACGTGCTCCGATCCGTCCATCAGCGAACCCTCGGTGATTTCCAGTTCCAGCGCCTGCGGATCGAGGTTGTTGTGCCTCAGCACGCTGGTTACGACGTCGAGGAGATCGTCTTGATTGAATTGTCGACTCGACAAATTGACGCTCATACGCATATCGTTGAAACCCATGGCGCGCCAATGACGCATTTGCCCGCAAGCCTGCTGCAACACCCACTCGCCGATCGCGACGATGAGCCCGCAATCCTCCGCAACCGGAATGAACTCACCCGGGCTGATCGTGCCGCGCTCCGCTTCGTTCCAGCGCAATAGCGCCTCCATGCAAACGATCTGACCGGTGGAAAGATCGATCTGCGGCTGGTAATGCAAAGTGAACTCGTTGCGCGCAATGGCGTGGCGCAATTTGTTCTCCAAGGCGAGGCGCCGCAAGGAGCGTACATTCATCTCCGACGAGAAGAACTGAAAGTTATTGCGGCCTTTTTCTTTGGCGTCGTACATGGCCACGTCGGCGTGTTTGATTAAGGTTTCAGCGTCCGGCGCGTCCGTGGGATAGATGCTGATGCCGACACTCGTGCCGATATAGATCTCTTGCTGAGAGATCGTGAAAGGCCGCGAAACGGCGCCGATCAAATGCTCGCACATATAGCTCAGACTTTCGGCTTGGCTGACGTTTTCGACCAACACCGTAAATTCGTCGCCGCCCAAACGGCATACAAGATCGCTCTTGCGTACAGTTTCGCTCAACCGCATGGCTACGGCGGCGAGGAGCGCGTCGCCCACGTGATGGCCGAGCGTATCGTTGATGTATTTGAACCGATCAAGATCGAGAAACAGCAGCGCGACGCCGCGACCGCTCCGCCGCGCGCGGTCGAGCGCCGCCTCGAGCGACTGATTAAACATATTGCGGTTGGGCAGGTTGGTCGTCGGATCAAAATGCGCGAGGAATTCCAAACGCTCTTCGGTCCTCGTCAACGCTCGACGTAAGCCCAGCAATAAAAGATAAGCGACAAACAAGGCAGCCGCGACGATGAACAGCGCCATCGCCGCATACCACCCCAGCCGTTCATAGAAGTCGGACAGGTCGGCACGGATATACAGCGTGCCGAAATGCTGTTCGCCGTCGAGAACCGGCACGGCTAAGTCGAGCTTGGTGCCATGAAAGCGAAAATCGCTTTGCGGGTCCGTCCAGGTCGCGCGTAAGGCGTCCTCATCCGCGCTGCGGCGATAGACCGCGATCGTGTCCTGGAGATCGTCGATAAGAATGGCATGCGTAATATGGGGTGAGGCGCTCAGGACGGAAATGATTTCGCGCGCGTCGTTCGTATCGCCCTTGCGTAGCGCGGTAATCGAGTTTGCGCTGACCATGCGGGCTTGCAGACGTAAGTCGTCGACCATCGCCGCACGCATGAAAATAAATTCGGCACCGACCATAATGCCGGCCATCACCAAAAGCGCGATGCCCGTCACGAGCAGGTTGACGATGGTCAGCTTGGTTTTGAGTGGCGCCTGTTGCATGGCGTTCATGCGGGCGCCTTGTCGCGGACCGGGCAAACCCGGCGGGCGGCGGTGATCAGTTCAAGTTTCGACCGTGGCAACGACAAAAGCTTCTCCCCCCAACAAAGTTCATCCGGCGATTTATCGTGGAGGTGGACCGTATCGCTTTGTTTTGCAGTGCCCCCCTTCGCTTCATCGACACGAATGCCGATTATTGGAATGTGCCGCGTGTCCTTTGTCACATCTTAGACGGCCATTAGGACTTTGCGACAATTTTTTCGTTTGTTTTTTGTTTGGGGAGGTCAGAGCATCATGACGCGGTTGCGCCCGGCGTTCTTTGCGGCGTAAAGCGATTGATCCGCTTTTTGCATCAACTCGATGCCGCTCATGCTTGAACCGAGGACGGCAACACCGGCGGATCCGGCGATGTGAAATCGCTCGCCATTGATTTCGATCTCGCTTTCATGAATGGCGGCGAGGCAGCGTTCGAGTGCGACAACGGCGCTCGTGCCGTCTGCACCCGGCAGGACGACGCAAAATTCGTCGCCGCCGATGCGAGCGACCAAATCTTGTCCGCGCACACAAAGGCTCAGCGCGTCGGCAAAGCGCTTCAGGGCCACATCGCCGGCCGCGTGACCAAAGCGGTCGTTGACGCTCTTGAAGGCATCGACATCCAGTACGGCAAGGGCAAGCGACTGGCCCGCCCGTTGCGCACGGTTAACTTCTTCCTGCAAACGTCGCTCGATGTACCGCCGGTTATAGGTGCCCGTCAGCGCATCGATGGTGGCCTGCTTTTCCAACTCCGCTTCGAGAAACTTATGTTTGCTGATATCGGCGAAGGAACATAGGACGGCGGCGATCTGCGAGCTGTCCATGTCGAAGACCGCGCGCACATTGACGTTGAGCCAGCGTTGATGGCCATCTGCACTGCGCACCGGCATTTCGATCCCCGTGCGCGGCTTACCGTCCAAAAGGGTTTCGGTGGCGGGATGCAAGCCGCTGGTTCGCTTGTTCGGATCGACGCCCCATAGCCACCGGCGCACCGCTTCGTCGTCGCCGATGAGCATGCGGGCGCTGGGATTGACCGTCGACACGCTACCGCGTTTATCAAGCAGGACAATGCCTTCCTCGAGCGCTTCGACGAGGACGAAATATCGTTGCTCCGCCCAACGTAGCCGGGCACGCGTGCGGCCCAATTCTTCGAGTGCGAGTTGCAACTCGGTTTTATAAGCGGGCTCCGTGGGTGAATCGGCGCCCACTAGCGTGTGCAGCGGCTGTCCAATCGATGCCATAGCATCCGTTGCGAACGATTGCAGACTGGCCATTATGCGCTCATCCGTAGTGCGTGGAACCCTCTACGACGCGATGCAAGGCCGAGACCTGACACAGTGCCTAATTCAATTCAAAACGCACCGGAAAAAGCACGCTTCGGCTCCGTATTTCCGGACCGAGACTGCGCAGGTTACCCACTGCCCGCAGCGCTGCTTCGTCGAGTAAAACATGTCCCGAACTGCTTACGACGCTTACGGCGACGATTCTGGCGCCCGCATCGACCTCCACCGCCAACACGGTTTCTCCTTCCAACCCGGCCGCGAGCGCTTCGGGCGGATAGGGAAGCGAATCCGACAGACGCGTCAACAGTTTCTCCAGTTTGCGCGCCGGCATCGCAGTCGGAGCCGCGTGATTCGCCGATGGGGATCGTTTGACTTCAGCTTCCGCTGCGTCTTCACCTTCGATCGTGTTCGCCAGCGGCTCCTCCTCTTCCATCGGCACGACGGGCAGGGGCGGCAGTTGAACATTCAGGACGGCGGCAATAGGCATCGCATGAGAACGCAACCAGGGTTGGGCGAGATAGCCCACGGTCACGTGAAATGCGACGGACGCGACCAATGCCGAAACTGCGCGCGTCCACATCGCCAAGTCCGCATTGCTTTGACTTTTAGTCCCCATCTGCGGAATATGGGGGCGTTTCTCCGCTCGTGGCAAGCCGAACCTCGATGATCCGTTTTTTCCGCACACTGCTTGGCCTTGGTTTTTTCGTCGTTATGTCCTCCCATGCGGCCTTGCCTGATCCGGCGCGCTTTGGTGCGAGCATCGAGGCGGGCGACCTGCACAGTGCGCGTGCGTGGCTTGATGAGGGCCTTCCGGCCGACTTCGCGGCCGACCGCATCGGTACGGGGTTGATGATTGCCGCCTGGGAAGGAAATGTGGAGATGATGGCGCTTTTCCATAGCCGCGGTGCCGATGTCAACTACGTCAATGCGCAAGGCGAACAGGCCTTGATGCATGCGGCATGGAAAGGCCACATCGACGCGGTGCGTTGGCTTCTCGCCCATGGCGCGCAAGTCAATCGTGCCCCGCGTCAATGGACAGCCCTGCATTACGCCGTCTTTGCCGGCAACGAAGAGGCCGCACAACTCCTGATGCAACAAGGCGCGGACATCAACGCACGCTCGACGAACGGCTCCACGGTGCTCATGATGGCCGCGCGCGAAGGACGGGCGTCCCTCGCGCAAGCGTTGATCAATCGAGGCGCCGAAGCAGGTGTACGAAACGATGCGGGCGATAGTGCGCTGCAGTGGAGCTTGCGTCACGGTCATATGCAGATCGCTCGGGCCTTGGCCACAGCGGAGCAGATCGCCGCGGAAACCAAAGTTGCGGTCAACCTGCCGCCGCCGAAGCGTTCCGAGCCCGCGCCGAAAAAAATCGAATCCCTTCTTGAAGATATTCGAGCCGCGCGCGCGGCGGGCAAGCCGATTGATGAAGTCATGCGCGCGTATACCGCCGCACTCGCCGAGTTCAACAGGAAGCCGGCGGTCCGCAAAGGCACCGCGCGCGGCATGGTGATCACCGCCAAACGCAATGCGCCCGAGCAGCAACGCGCAACCCTGGTATACGACGCGGGAAACACCCCGCCCTTGAGCCGTATGGTGGAAGAGATTCGCGCCGCCCGTGCGTCGGGGGGATCGGTGAACGAGGTCCTGAAAGCCAACGAAGCCGCCCTTTCCTCTTATCGGGATAAGGGTTCCGACGCGCCCTAGGCGTCATACTTCTGACTCGTGGAGCAAATAGTGCACGCCAGGGCCTGCCGGGCGTGACGCCCTTGGCTTTTCCTTTGCATAGCCCCTTGGGCGGTAGCGCTTTCCGATAAAATCCGCAGTTCCCGTCGCGAAGCTTCCCCATGTTCCTCTTGCATCATCGGTGGAAAATTGCGTTAAAAGCCGTACTGGTCTGCTCGATCGGCCTGTTGGCAGGGACGGTGTTCGCCCTCACCACGCTCTACGACCGGCTGGACGGTTGGGTGCACGATTCCCTGCAACGCGCTCTTGCCGCGCCGATCCCGCTGGAAGAAGTCGTCGTTTTCGATATCGACGAAGCATCGCTGGGCGCCCTGATGCCGGCACTGGGCCCTTGGCCTTATGACCACGAAGCCTTTTCGCTGGTGCAACGCTATTTGAATAAGCACCAGGCCCGCGCGGTCGTCTACGACATGCTGCTCGCCGAACGGCGCGAGGGTGACCAGCAATTCGCTGAAACGCTTTCCCGCAATGTCGTGCTCGCGGGAGCCGGCTTGCCTGTGACCCTCGCCGCCGATCCCGCTTATCAGTCGCAGCTTGAAAGCGCTGCGCTCGACCGCGACCCGCACTATGTGATGCACGGTATCCAAAGCAAAGAAGCGCAGTTGCAACGCAGATATCAGGAATGGCCCTATTTAAAACTGCCGTTTGCGCATCTGACGCAATACGCCAGCATCGGCCTCAGCAGTTTCGAAGCTGATGATGATGGGGTTGTACGACGTTTGCCTTTGTTCCATGGGAGCCAAGGCTTCGTGCTGCCCAGCCTGCCGCTCGCGGCGCTCATGGCCGCCGATCCGGGGAAGGTTCAGGCGCACTGGACCGAAAACAGCGTGCGCGTGATGCGCAACGACATTCCGCTTTCGGCCGGCGGCGAAGCGCTTTTGCGCTTTCCCGCCAACGCGAGCAGTTTGCGCATCATTCCGTTCTACGAACTGGTGCGCGCCGCGACGCAAACGCCTAATTCCGAAAAACTCGCCAAGGAAGTTCGCGGCAAGACCGTCTTTATCGGCAGTTCGAGCTTCATCGCGGGCACACAAATCTACACGCCCGTCGGCCGCATGTCGGGATTGCAATTCTCTGCGTTGAGCTACGCCATGCTCGCTTCGGGTAGCGTGCTATCGCCGCCCCATCCCTTCACTGATGCCCTCCTCGCGCTGCTCGCCTTATCGCTGCCTTTAACGCTGCTTGCACGCGGCGCGGAAGCCTCCGGCCGTGGATTCCTTCTTGTATTTTTCGGCTTGCCGGTGCTTTGCGTCGGCGCCGGCATCGGACTGTTTGCGCTCGGGAGCCAATCGAACGGCTTGTTCGCCATTGCGACCGGACTCGCCGCCTGGTCGGGTGTATTGGCCATCTGGCTCTTCGATGTATCGGGAGAAAGAAGGCGCCTGCGCTACGAGGCGATGGCCGCGCGGCAAGCCAACCGTCTCAAAAGCGATTTCTTAAACCAGCTCACGCACGAGTTGCGTACGCCGCTCACTGCCATCATGGGTTTCAACAAGGTCAATCAATTGACCGAAGATCTGGGCCGCGATGCGCGCATTCACAACAGCGACATCATCGGACAAAACTGCGAGCATCTACTGGCGCTGATCAATAACAACCTGGATCTCGCCAAGATCGAAGCGGGTAGTCTCGTCATTGCGCCCGCGGCGGAAGATGCCGAGCAGCTGTGCCGCGATGTCGTCGCGACGCTTCAAAGCGTGGCGAACGAAAAACGCATACGTCTACGCTTTATTTCGCGCACCCCTTTGCCGCCTGCGCTGATGCTCGACGCGTTTCGCGTGCGCCAGATCCTGATGAACCTAGTAGGCAACGCTTTGAAATTCACCCCGGCCGGTTCGGTGGAATTGACGGCCGCATGGCAAGGCAACAGCATGTTGGTACTGGAAGTTCGCGACACCGGCACCGGGATTCCGGAACATGCTCTAGGACGAATCTTCGAACCTTTTGAGCAGGGCGACGCGAGCATCGCGCAACGCTTCGGCGGCACCGGTCTTGGTTTGGCCATTACGCGCAACCTCGTGCAATTGATGAACGGCACGATTGAAGTCGAGTCGAAGCCGGCGTTGGGATCAGTATTCCGCGTGATGTTGCCTTGCGATGCCGTGCACCATGACGATGGCGTGCGTTCGATCAGCGAAGCGCGCGCCATGCGCGAACCTTTGTACGGCCGTGTGCTGCTAGCCGAAGACAACGAAGACATCCGCGACCTGGTGGAAGTTTTCTTGCGCCGCATGGGATTGCGAAGCGTTACCGTGTCCAACGGATTGGAAGCGGTGGAAACCGCACTTGCGGAGGAATTTGACGCAGTGCTGATGGACATGGAAATGCCCGTGATGAATGGGCATGAAGCCGTCAACGTGCTGCGCACTCGCAACTACACGGGTGTGATTCTGGCGCTCACGGCGCACTACGAAGGTATTGAAATCGAGCGCGCCATGGCTGCGGGCTGCGATGGGGTAGTGCATAAACCGGTCACCCTCGAAACGCTCCGCGCCGCCTTGCGGCCCCTGCTACGCACCTCCCGCCGTAGCGGCCACCGTGCCTAAGAATCTCTCGGCACGCCAAAAAAGTCGTCCTTTGACAACGCTAGTCCGGGGCTTAGCGGTCAAATTGCCGCGCCTTTCGGCTTCGCACCTCTCTAGAATGACATCCGCATGCAGACCGAACGCATCGAAGTACGCGTAGCCGGTGAACTGGGAACGCTAGTCGCGCGTTATATAGCCAACCGCAAGACAGAGCTGGTCGAGCTGGATGCGGCGCTAAGTAAGCGAGACTTCGAAACACTGCGCCGTATGGGCCATGTTCTTAAGGGTTCGGGCGGTGGTTTCGGCTTCGCAGACATCAGCCGCATGGGCGATGCGATCGAACGCGCCGCAGTACAAGGCGAGGTCGAAACGCTGCAACAAGAGTTGGCCGCATTAAAGCGTTATCTGGAATGCATATACATCGTGTTTGAATAAGGAGCGGCGGTATAAACCGTCGCGTCAAAAAATATGCGCATTGCGTTGCTTGAAGATGATCCTTGCCAGACTGACCTGGTGAAACTGTGGCTGCAGGAAGCCGGACACACCTGCCATACCTTCAGCCGGTCCAAGGAATTCATGCGGGTCCTCGCGCGCGACAGCTTCGATCTCCTGCTGATCGATTGGGAGTTGCCCGACGTCAACGGCGACATCGTGCTGGAGTGGGTGAGAGTGAACGTGCGCGATAACGTGCCCGTCCTGTTCGCCACCGCACGCGATCGCGAAGACGACATCGTCCGCGTGCTGCGCGCCGGCGCAGACGACTATCTCGTCAAGCCGCTCCGTAAAGGCGAAACGCTGGCCCGTATTGAAGCGCTCGGACGCCGTTCGAAACCGCAAGGCGGCAAAGCCGAACCGATGAACATCGGCGATTTCGAAATCGATCTCGACCATCGCATCATCAAACGCAAAGGCCAAGCCGTCGAATTGACGCAAAAAGATTTCGACTTGGCCGTCTTCATGTTCCGCAACGTCGGCAACCTGGTTTCGCGCGGTCATATTCTTGAAACCGTTTGGGGTCGCAATCCGGACTTGAACACCCGTACGGTGGACACGCACATCAGCCGCCTACGCTTCAAGCTGGGCTTGAATCCGGAAAACGGCTGGCGCCTGACGGCTGTATATCAGCACGGCTATCGCCTCGAAGCGATTCGGACCAATGAAAACGGCGCACCGGCGAGCGCAGCTGCCGCTTAAAGGTTTTGCTTTTATTTTACGAAAACGGCCCTGCGGGGCCGTTTTTGTTCTCTGTGGTGCCCGGGGTCGGACTCGAACCGACACCTTGCTTTAAAACGTTTTAGTTCCGGCATAACGTCCGCTGTGCGGAGTTAGCCTGCACTGAAATCCCTTCACCGCCGCAAGGCCTCACTCGGCCTATCGACATCGTTTGTTTGGTGCCCGGGGTCGGACTCGAACCGAGACCTTGCTTTAAAAAGGT
>DATEOW010000073.1:0-4791 GCA_035273665.1 Burkholderiales bacterium
CGAATCGGCCAGTAAAGAACAACGTAAGAGCAACATTTATAAAGGCGTCATTACCCGAGTAGAACCAAGTTTAGAAGCGGCGTTCATCGATTACGGTACCGAACGCCACGGCTTCCTGCCCTTCAAGGAAATCGCCCGCGCTTATTTCAAGCGCGACGCCGATCCCGGTCGTGCCCGCATTCAAGATGTCATTGAAGAAGGCACGCAAATCATCGTCCAGGTCGAGAAGGACGAGCGCGGCACCAAAGGTGCGGCGCTGACCACCTTCATCAGTCTTGCCGGCCGCTACCTCGTATTGATGCCGAACAATCCGCGCGGCGGCGGCGTATCGCGTCGTGTCGAAGGCGAAGAACGCAACGAGCTGCGCGACATCATGGACCGCCTTGCCGTGCCGCAAGGCATGAGCATCATCGGACGAACCGCGGGGCTTGGCCGCAGCTTTGAAGAACTCGAATGGGATTTGAATTACCTGCTCAAGCTTTGGAGCAAGATCGAAGACGCCGCCGAACCGGCGAAAGACGATAACGGCCGGATCATCAATCCCGCGCCCTATTTGATCTATCAGGAATCGAGTCTGGTGATTCGTGCGATCCGCGATTATTTCCATCCGGAGATCGGCGAGATCCTGATTGATACGGATTCGATCTACGAACAAACTGCGGCGTTCATGAGCAACGTCATGCCCGACAATATCGGGCGTGTAAAACGCTATCGCGATGACGTACCGCTCTTCTCGCGCTTCCAGATCGAACATCAGATCGAAACGGCGTATTCGCGTCAGGTGACATTGCCATCCGGCGGCGCAGTGGTCATCGACCATACCGAAGCGCTGGTCGCCGTCGACGTCAACTCGGCTCGTTCGACCAAGGGCAGCGACATCGAAGAGACGGCGCTGCGGACCAACCTTGAAGCTGCCGATGAAATCGCCCGTCAACTGCGCCTGCGCGACTTGGGTGGCTTAATCGTCATCGACTTCATCGATATGGAAAGCCAGCGCAACCAACGCGATGTTGAAAACCGTTTGCGCGACGCGCTGCGTTTCGACCGTGCACGCGTGCAGATGGGAAAAATTTCGCGCTTCGGTTTGATGGAGCTCTCGCGGCAACGCCTGCGCCCGGCCCTAGGCGAAGGCAGCACGATCACTTGTCCGCGTTGCAACGGCACCGGCCACATCCGCGGCATCGAATCGACCGCCCTGCATATCCTGCGCATCATTCAGGAAGAGGCGATGAAGGAAAACAGCGCTGCCGTGCACGCGCAAGTGCCGGTCGACGTTGCGACCTACTTGCTCAACGAAAAACGTTCGGATATTCACTCTATCGAAGCGCGGTTGAAGGTCAACGTCGTGCTCATTCCGAACACACATCTGGAAACGCCGCACTACAAAGTCGAGCGGCTCAAGCACGACGATTTGAATCAAGAAGGCGCGCTGCCGGTCAGCTACAACATGGTGGATGTGCCTGCTGAAGAAAAGCGGCCCGGCGCCGCAAGAGAAGAACGCCCCCTGCGCGCTCAAGCTGCCGTTCAGGGGATCACGCCGGAATTGCCTGCGCCGGTATCCGTGCCACGTTCGACAGCGCCCGCGTCCCGCGCGGCCGTTGCGCCGGCGTCAACGGCGAAGGCCGGCATCATCGATCGCATTTTCGGTTGGTTCCGGCAAGAAGCCATACCGGCATCCGTTGCGCAGCCGAAGCCCGCCGTTCAGCGCGGTGAGCCAAAACGCGAACGCAGCGACAACCGGAATCGACCACAACGCGGCGGCGAAGGCCGTAACCAACGCGGTGATCGTCCGCAGGGACGCACGCAGGAAGCGCGCGAAGGCGGCGACCGCCAACGCAAGGATCGTCCGCCACGCGAACCGCGTGAAGGACAAGCCAATCGCGAAGGCCGCGAGCCGCGTGAAGCGAAAGACAATCGTCCGCCACGCGAACCGCGTGAACCGCGTGAACCACGTGAAGCACGCGAACCACGTGAAGCGGCAGCGAATCGCGAACCGCGCGAAGCGCGTCCACCGCGTGAACCTCGCGAGCATCGAGAGCCCAGAGAAAATCGTCCGCCGCGTGAAAATCGTAGCGATGAAGCTCGGGCAACTCGTCCACAGGATGAAATAAAAGTTCAGACGAATGCGGCACCCGGCGAAAGCGCTGCCGAAGGCGAACGCCAGGAACGTGGGCGTCGGCGTCGTGGGCGCCGCGGTCGTGGTGGTGAACGCGTTGCAGGCGAGCAGGGTCAACGCGAGACCGGCGCGAATGCAGAAGTGGCTGCCGAATTAGCCGACGATTTTGCTGAAGAAGCAATGCCGATGCAGCAGCACGCGCCGTCAACTTCGATGCACACGGCGCAACTCGATTCCATGCAGCAAACGGCGCAGTTCGATTTCGAACCGGCGGTTACGCCCGCGCCAAAATTCAATGAAGAACCGGCTGCTGCACAACAGGAAGAATCCCCTGCCGCTACACCACCTGTTCAAGCTTATAAACCTGCTCCTACGCCTGAGCGCATTGAAGCGCCCCCTACGTTTGAAGCGGCGCAAGAACGTGCACGCAGCGATAGCGAGGCACAAACACAGCCTGCGCCGGTGAGACAAGCTGCGCCGACGCTTGTCGCTTCGGCGGCGGATATCGAAAGCGCATTGCAAGCGAGTGGTCTCGTCCTGGTACAGACCGATTCAAGCAAGGCGAGTACACAGCAGTACACCGAACCGGAAGCTGCGCCGGCCGCACCGCGTCAACGACGCGAACGCCGGCCACCGCCGCCCAGTGAGCCGCTCATGCAGGTTGAAACGCGCGACGACTAAGCGCTCTGCATCACGACTGTTGGTAATGAAAAAGCCGCTCTTTTGAGCGGTTTTTTTCCAAGTGACACTGGGCGGCCGCATCGTCCTGCAATCGATGCCGGGGGTTCGCGCGTGAATTGGACCAAGGTCCAATTCACCGCCAAGGCCGCTTCGCCTATTGTGGCTAGTTCATGAAGCTCGACCCGCTCACGTCGCTGCTTATCGCCGCCGTCGTCTTGCTGATCGGCACGCTAATCAATCGCCGCGTCCGCTTTTTGGCGCACTACAACATTCCCGATCCCATCACCGGTGGCCTGCTGTTTGCCGCCGTCGCCTCCATCGCCTGGGCCGCAACCGATTTCACGTTCACGATGGACCAGACGATCAAGCCCGAACTCCTGCTCATGTTCTTTGCGGGTGCCGGCCTATGTGCCGACCTGCGCATGCTTAAGCGAGGCGGCAAAGCGTTACTCATCTTTCTGCTCGTGCTATTTCCTTATGTCCTGTTGCAAAACATGGTGGGCGTTGCAACGGCTAAAGCACTCGACCTCCACCCCATCTTCGGACTGATCGGCGGTTCGATAACGCTACTTGGCGGCCATGGCACCGGCGCGGCGTATGCGGGACGTTTCGCCGAAGTAAACAACCTCCAAGCGGTAATGGAGTTGTCGATGACCGTCGCGACGCTCGGCTTAATTCTGGGCGGCATCATTGCCGGCCCCATTGCGCAGTACCTCATCAATCGCTACAAGCTGCGCTCGCAAGCCAGCATTGATGCAACCGCCGAAGAAGGCGACAAAGAGGTGTCCATCACCACCGTCGGCATGATCGGCGCGCTCGCGGCAATTCTCGCCGCCGTCGTCGGGGGCCATCGGCTCGCGGTCGAATTCTCCGGTGGTGTGATCACGATTCCCTCCTTTCTTTGGTGCATGATCCTGGGTGTTGCGATTCGTAATCTGATCCCTTTCACCGGCGTGCACATCGACGATCGCGCGAGCAACATCATCTCTAGCGTGAGCCTCTCGCTCTTCCTCGTCATGACGATGATGGCGCTGAATCTCGTTGAAGTTGCGCTCGCCGCGGGGCCGCTACTGATGATCATCGCAGTGCAAGTTGTCGTGCTCGCCGCCTATGCAGTGTTCATCTGCTTCCGCTTTCTCGGTCGCGACTACGAGGCGTCTGTGACAACCTCGGCCTTCATCGGCTTCAGCATGGGCTCCACGGCCACCGCCATGGTGAATATGCAAGCAGTCACGCAAAAATACGGGCCTGCGCCGCAGAGTTACTTGATCGTGCCGCTGGCTGGGGCATTCTTTGTCGACTTGATGAATGCCTTCATCCTTACCGGCATGCTCGCGCTACCTTTTATAGGAGGCTAGATGCGCGCCCGCTTCGCTGTCCTGATAGTCCTTTCACTCTGCCTTTGCGTCGTCGGCTGCAGTATTGGCCCTGACGACGGCGCGCTGCAAAAAGATGTGAGCGGGTGGCTCGCGCAAGCCGTGCCGGAAAATACGATCATTGTTCAGAATTTTGCGCGTCGCGGTTCCCAGTCGGACACCAAAGCGCCGGAGGGCGAGACACGCCGTATTGTGTATTTTGATATCGAGTTGAAACTGGAGCGCGACTACGATTTTGGCGCGTGGGATTCGCCGGGAGTCGCCGGCATCGTCTCGGCGCTCGGCGTGGCGACCAAAGGTTTGGTGGGCATCAACGCCGGTGGTAATAAGGCGGGCGATATCGTGCGCGCGCACGGCACTGCGCTGTACAAGCGCGAAGGCACCGAATGGCTGCCGGTTACGTCGGGCGGCTTTGCGCCCTCCGCCGCTCCCGCCTATGTCACATCTGCGCCGGGGGGCAGCACGGCCGAATTTCTGAAATCGATACGTAAGATCGCCGAATCCATTCCCGGAAATATCCCGGCGCCGACGCGACACGCCATTGAGCGTGAACTCGATTACGCGCAAGCTTCAATTCAATCCGCGCTTGCACGTGCAGAAGCCGGTTACAGCATCGCT
>DATEOW010000074.1:0-9981 GCA_035273665.1 Burkholderiales bacterium
CGCATGAAGAACGGCCGTTACGATAAAAATGGCGAGTTTGCGCCCGTATCCTGGGACCGCGCCTTCGACGAAATGGCAACGCAGTTCAAGCGGGTATTAAAAGAAAAAGGACCCGATGCGCTCGGCATGTTCGGATCCGGCCAATGGACCGTGTGGGAAGGCTACGCCGCCGCGAAGCTGATGAAAGCCGGCTTCCGTACCAACAACATCGACCCGAATGCGCGCCATTGCATGGCCTCGGCGGTTGCCGGATTCATGCGCACCTTCGGCATGGATGAGCCGATGGGCTGCTATGACGATATCGAGCACGCCGACGCTTTCGTGCTGTGGGGCTCGAATATGGCGGAAATGCATCCTATTCTGTGGAGCCGCGTCACCGACCGCCGACTGACCGCACCCAAAACACAGGTTGCGGTACTTTCCGTTTTCGAGCACCGCTCTTTCGATCTCGCCGACCTGCCGGTGATTTTCAAACCGCAAACGGATTTGGCGATGCTCAACTACATCGCCCATTACATCATCAAGACGAATCGCGTGAACAAGGATTTCGTCAACAAGCACACGACCTTCAAGCGCGGCGCCGAAAACATCGGCTATGGCTTGCGCCCCGAACATCAGCTTCAGATGTCGGCAAAGAATGCGTATCAACCTGGAGCCGGCGAACCGATCAGCTTCGACGACTTTGCTCGCTTCGTTTCGAA
This sequence comes from Burkholderiales bacterium, assembly GCA_035273665.1. Classification (GTDB taxonomy): domain Bacteria; phylum Pseudomonadota; class Gammaproteobacteria; order Burkholderiales; family SG8-39; genus DATEEW01. Next base: position 702 of record DATEOW010000074.1, read on the forward strand.
ATACGACGCCGACTATGTTTCAAAACTATCCGGGGTGTCGAAAGAAAAGCTCGAAAAACTGGCGGAGATTTACGCCGACCCCAAAACAAAGGTCATGTCCTTTTGGACGATGGGGTTCAATCAACACACGCGAGGCGTGTGGTGCAACAACCTCATTTACAACATTCACCTGCTCACCGGAAAAATCGCTACTCCGGGAAACAGCCCCTTCTCTCTCACGGGCCAACCTTCGGCTTGCGGAACCGCGCGCGAGGTGGGAACTTTCTCCCACCGCTTGCCGGCGGATATGGTCGTCACGAATCCGAAGCACCGGGAAATAGCGGAAAAAATTTGGAAACTTCCGCCCGGCACGATTCCGGACAAACCGGGTGCGCACGCGGTATTGCAGAGTCGTATGTTGAAGGACGGCAAGATCAACGCCTATTGGGTACAGGTCAATAACAATATGCAAGCGGGTCCCAACATGATGGAAGAGGGATTGCCGGGCTATCGCAATCCGAAAAACTTCATCGTGGTATCGGACGCTTATCCCACCGTGACCACCCTCGCCGCGGATCTCGTGCTGCCCACCGCCATGTGGGTGGAAAAGGAAGGTGCCTACGGCAACGCCGAGCGTCGCACGCAATTTTGGCATCAACTGGTCGACGCGCCCGGCGAGTCTCGCTCCGACTTGTGGCAGCTCGTGGAATTTTCAAAGCGCTTCAAAATGGAAGAGGTCTGGCCCAAAGAGCTTCTCGATAAGAAACCCGAGTATCGCGGCAAGACGCTCTACGACGTTCTTTACCGCAACGGTCAGGTGGACCAGTTTCCGCTTTCCCAGATGGATGGCGAGTACAACAATCATGAAGCCAAGCATTTCGGTTTTTATATTCAGAAAGGTTTATTCGAGGAGTACGCGGGCTTTGGACGCGGACACGGCCATGACTTGGCGACCTTCGACACTTATCACGAGGAACGCGGGCTGCGTTGGCCGGTCGTGAACGGAAAAGAAACCAAATGGCGCTACCGTGAAGGGAGCGATCCCTATGTCAAAGCCGGAACCGGTTTTCAGTTTTACGGCAATCCGGATAACAAGGCGGTGATTTTCGCCCTGCCCTATGAGCCGGCCGCCGAAGAGCCCGATAAAGAATATCCGTTTTGGTTATCGACGGGGCGCGTGCTTGAGCACTGGCATTCCGGTTCGATGACGCGTCGTGTACCTGAACTTTATCGGGCCTTCCCGAATGCCGTTGTCTACATGCATGAAGAGGATGCCAAAGGGCTCGGCTTACGTCGAGGCAGCGAAGTTCGCGTCGTCTCTCGTCGAGGTGAAATGAAATCGCGCATCGAAACACGTGGACGCAATAAGGTTCCGCGCGGGCTCGTATTCGTGCCTTGGTTTGACGCGAGCCAATTGATCAACAAGGTTACGCTCGACGCCACCGATCCCATCTCTTTGCAGACGGATTTCAAGAAGTGCGCCGTCAAGATCGTCAAAGTGTAGGAGCGGACATGAAAAGACGAAGCGTTTGGTTTCTCGCTTGTACGCTACTCAGCTTCGGCGTGTGGGCGGCGCCCCCTGGGGCAGTCGATGCAATGCGCGGCAATACGCCGCTTGCCGAGGAAGCGCGCCCGCCGGCGCTTCCTACCGTAGAGAATAAGGACTTGCGCCGCGGCCGTGCATACTCGATGCAGCCTCCGACCATTCCCCACAAGATCGAGGGCTACCAGCTCGATAAGAACGCCAACCGCTGCCTTTTCTGCCACAACCGAAACCGTACGGAGGAGACTCAGGCTATTCCGCTCAGCGTGACGCACTACATGGACCGGCAAGGCAATGTGCTCGCCACGATTTCGCCGCGCCGCTATTTCTGTACGACATGCCACGTCGAGCAGACGGAGACCAAACCGTTGGTGAACAACACCTTCAAAGACGTGGATACCGTATTGCAGAACTCGGCCAAGACAAAAGCTGATCGCAGGCCGGCGCAATGAAGGCTTTTCTGCTGCGCTATTGGCGTATTCTGCGACGCCCGCCCGTCCACTTGAGTCTTGGGCTGATTATCGTCATCTCTTTTATCGCCGGAATTGTTTTCTGGGGCGGCTTCAACACCGCCTTAGAGGTGACCAATACGGAGACCTTCTGCGTCGGCTGCCATGAAATGCGGCAGAACGTCTATGCGGAATTGCAGAACACCATTCATTTCCACAACCGCAGCGGTGTGCGCGCGAAGTGCTCAGATTGTCATGTGCCGCACGAGTGGACGAACAAGATCGCGCGAAAAATGCAGGCGTCAAAAGAAGTTTGGGGGAAAGTTTTCGGTTCGATCGACACGCCGGAGAAATTTCAGGCTAAGCGCCTCGAACTTGCACAGCGTGAATGGGCGCGAATGAAAGCGAACGATTCGCTTGAATGCCGCAATTGCCACGGCTATGAATACATGGATTTCACGCGTCAGAGCCCACGTGCGGCGCACGCGCATTCAACGTTCCTGGAAGATCACACCTACACCTGCATCGATTGCCATAAAGGGATCGCGCACCGTCTACCCAACATGGCGGGCGTACCGCAATGGACGGACGGCACGGAAAAGAAATAGCTTAACCGCCGAGCCGGCTCACAAATCCCACCGCATGCAGCGCGCGCAAGAACTGATCCGTTCCGACTTTGGTCGGATCGAAAAGGACGCGCGCTTCTTTGCAGTCTTCGGTTAAACGAACTTCCGAGACACCTTGAATCAACGCCAAAGCGCTGCGCGCACTCGCACAATCCGCGGGGCTTCGTATGCCTTCCATCTTCAACCACGCGCCCGCTGTTTGTGACATCAAGGTTCTAGGCTCGCTGAAAAGATCGCGACCGACTGACATCCCGTTTCGCATCGCTCAACTGCCGATGCGCCGCACTGAAACTTTCGCGCAGTGCGGTGTACGCGTCTTCGCTGGTGACGTGATGAATGTTCACACAATGACCGGGCATGCGCAGTTCCATTCGGGCGGCGTACTCGTTGCCGCGAACATGGCGGCGGCTTAATAACTCCAAAGTCACATCGGTTTCGATGACAGCCGGATGAAGGGCATGCAGTTTTTCGGCATGCGCTTGAATGTAGGTATCGAGGGTTTCAGAGTGCGCGATGTTCAGCATCGAGATTTTCAATTTGACCGGCAAAGGATCTGCTTTTGCCTTGAAACAGGTCGCAAGGCCACACTTGCTAGGTGCCGAACAATGATTCCGCGATGCGCACTGATCGAGGGTTTGCGCCAACGAGATCCAATTGTTTTGAACCTTGCAATAGGCGATCGGAGAATCGAACATGTGGCATCCCGTTAAGTAGGACTTAGCTTAGCGCGCCGGCCCGGGCGGCATTTGCGCTAGATCAAAGGCCGGTCTGAATTGCAAACGCTGCCCTTCATGTTCCGCTAAGGTTCATATCAAGCCTGATGGAGACCTTATGCTAAGTCCCGTACAAACGAACGGCATCTTGCGCGAACTGCCGCTATTTTCAAACCTAAGTGCCGCGGAAATCGAGGGGCTGGCCGCCGCAGCCAGCATTCGTCATGCGAGCGTCGGTGAGCGATTATTCGTTCGGGGCGAATCCTGCAATAGCTTCCATCTCGTGGTGACAGGCTGCGTGAAATTATTGATGTCCAGCGCGGAAGGGAGCGAACGCGTGATCGACATCTTGCGCGCCGGTCAGAGCTTCGGCGAAGCCTGCATGTTTCTGAATAAACCCTACATGGTGACCGCAGAAGTGGTCGATGCAGCTGTGCTGCTCCGCGTTCCCAAACGCGCCGTATTGGAGGAGATAGATCGCAATCCGGATTTTGCTAAACGCATGCTCGCTGGGCTGTCGCAACGGCTTCATCGCCTGGTCGGCGATTTTGAAGCGCTTACCTTGCAGAGCGCGGCGCAGCGGGTTGCTCATTACCTGCTGCGTTGCGCGGATCAAGGTGAGGCCGACGAAGACGAAATCATCTTGTCGATCAGTAAAGGCCTGGTGGCATCGCGCTTGAATATCACGCGCGAGCATTTTTCCAGAGTCTTGCATGGACTTGCCGATGAAGGATTGATTGCGGTAAATGGCAAAGCGATCCGCCTACTGGACCGCGAAGGCTTAGCGCACTACGCCGCCTGATGTTGGCGTAGATCTTCCGCAATGCTCGCGGCCAGGGCAGCGGCCTGCCTGGGATCGAAATCCGCATGCGCTTGCTTTCGCACGCCGTACTCGTGCAAACGGATGTGCACGGTCGGTACGATCGCATGGCGTGCGAGACAATGCTGGACACACGCAAGCGGGCACCCGTCGATCGCAATGACGGCCCGACCGGATTTCGCCAGTTTGACCAACGGTTTTACATCTCCGCCTACCCCGGCAATACATGACCACTCTGCGGCCCCTAAGCGGTCGAGGCGTTGCGCTACGGCATTGGCAGTTTGCGCCGCGCTCGAGCAACCGGAGCAAGAGTAGACCAGAGGCAAGTCGTCCGTCATGTGTGTTGCGCCTGAGGTGGACTTAGCATGTAAGCAATCAATTCCCGCACGGATCGGATTTCCGCTCCGAAGGGTAACGGGTCAGCGCCTCGAAAAAACAGTCCGCGTTGCACGTCTCCCTTCAGTGCGGCCGAAAGGTGCAAGTCGATGCAGAACTGGCCGATTTTGGAAATGCCGTCACGTAGGCCGCACACCTCCAAGCAATCGAATTTAAGGGTGCAAGCTTTGCGTGTTTTCGCTCGGGCCTCCAGACCAGGCAGGCGACGCAGATACTGCTCGAGCCAAGGCGTACGCACCGCCCTCGCAGGTAAGCCGGCGACGCTCATGAATTCGACCACGTCTTCTTTTTTCGCTTCCGCAAGTACCCGCTTGAAATTCGGATGTGCGTCCCCGTCGCTCGTGACCGCGAAGGCCGTGCCAAGCTGGACACCTGCTGCCCCCAGCGCAATCAACTCCCGAACCCGCGCCGGACTATTGATGCCGCCTGCCAGAATCAACGGCACTTGATCGCGCCGCAGACCGAGATCGTCGAATAATTTAAAGCAACCTTCCAGCACCGTATGGAACTCGAAACGCACATCATGCACATCACTCAGCTTAGCCGCGCCGATGTGCCCGCCCGCATGGCCCGGGTGCTCGATCACTATGGCATCAGGCAACCGGTTCTTCCGCATCCATTTACGCAGCACGATGGCGACGCCCCGCGCGTCGGAAAGTATCGGAATCAACGCGACAGTCGGGTGGTCTGCCGTGAGGTCCGGTAGATCTAGCGGCAACCCGGCGCCGACGACAATGGCTTGCGCACCGCTTTCGCAGGCTCGACGCACATAGCGCGCGTATTCCGAAACCGCTTTCATGACGTTTACCGCAATCATGCCCTGCCCGGCTGCCGCAGCCAGTGCCGCCTTGATTTCACGATCTAAGGCTTCGAGATTTGCTTCGTCAATGAGCGCTTTGTCATGGCATTTGGCGGTCTGTTGCATCAGATCTTCGTGATGCCGGCGTAGATCGACGCTCGATAGCGTGCCGACCGCGCCCTGGCGCGCGACCGCGCCTGCAAGCTTGTGTGCGGAGACCCCGACGCCCATGCCGCCCTGCACGATGGGCAGTACATTCCGTCCCCGGATGCGCAATGGGGGCAGATCGGTTATCAACAGCGCATTCGAATTTGTGGTCATGCAACTTTGTGTGCGAAGTCGATAACAATGGCACCCGGTTCACGTTGCTTGTATTCGATAGAAACTTGTTCGCCATATCGGCCGCGAAATTGGTCAAGCAATGGCAAGGGGTCATGATCATTGACAAAGCGCATGATTTCACCGGGGCGCAACGCGTCGAAGGCACCGAAAATCGCGGCATGACGGAAACGCTTGGCAATGCCTCGCGCGTCGAAGGTGTAAATGTGGTCCGGGGATAAATGAAGATGCGGTGCGGCCATACGGAAATTCCTCGTTGTTGACGATGACTCGATCATCGTGACCGGCCGCATGGGCCGCTGTGATCTACATCAAAACAAGGACCCAGGCCGCGGCGATTTGATCTGGCCTTGACATGGATCAAAGGCCGGACGCCTGCAAAACGAAGAATGATGGCAGCTTGATTGCCGACTGCGCTGTAAGACACATCAAATCCAAATCGCAATCGGCCCTCTAACATGCGGCATCGTTTATATGACCGGAGAAAAACAAAATGACTCGTACCGCAGCGCTGATTCTCGATGCACGGTTACGCGTTTCACCGCTCCCGGTAGCGATCCTTAAGCGCGATGGCACACGTACTGCTTTTGATGCGGAGAAAATAGTTGTCGCCATTCGCAGTGCGGGAGAAGCGACCGGCCAATTCGATGACGCCGAGGCCCAGTTGTTGACGGGGCAGGCGCTCAAGGTTCTCCGGCATCGCTTCGCCGACTGCACGCCTACGGTGGAGCAAGTGCAGGACATTGTCGAGCAGACGCTCATCGTGGGCAATTATCTGGATACCGCGCGGGCGTATATCGCCTACCGGGCATCGCGCGCACGGCTCCGGGCAGATCGCCGAACTGCGGTTGATGTCGCAAGCTCTATCAATGAATATCTGGACCGGCTCGATTGGCGGGTGCAAGCCAATGCGAATCAGGGCTATTCGCTCGGCGGCTTGATTCTCAACGTATCGGGCAAGGTGGTCGCGAACTACTGGCTCTCGCACGTCTATCCGCCTGAAATCGGCCAAGCCCATCGCGATGCCGATCTCCATATTCACGATCTCGACATGCTCACCGGCTACTGTGCAGGCTGGTCGCTGCGCCAGTTGCTCTTGGAGGGCTTCAATGGTGTGCCGGGGAAGATCGAGGCCGGTCCGCCTAGGCACTTAAGCACGGCGCTGGGGCAAGCGGTGAATTTCCTCGGCACGCTGCAAAACGAATGGGCGGGGGCGCAAGCCTTTAGTTCTTTCGACACTTATCTTGCTCCCTACCTCCGCAAGGACAACCTCAGCTACGAACAGGTGCGTCAATCGATACAAGAATTCGTCTATAACCTTAACGTGCCCTCTCGCTGGGGCACGCAGACGCCTTTCACCAATCTGACTTTTGACTGGGTTTGCCCAGAAGATCTGCGCGAACAGATCCCGTATATCGGTGGCGAGGAAATGCCCTTCGCCTACGGCGATCTTCAGGAAGAGATGGACATGATCAATCGCGCTTACATCGAGGTGATGAGCGCGGGCGACGCGAAGGGACGTGTGTTCACCTTCCCGATACCCACTTACAACATGACCAAGGATTTCCCGTGGGAATCGGACAACGCGACACGGCTCTTTGCCATGACTGCCCGATATGGTCTCCCCTACTTTCAGAATTTCATCAACTCGGATTTGACGCCGAATATGGTGCGCTCGATGTGCTGTCGCTTGCAGCTCGATCTGCGAGAACTGCTCAAACGCGGCAACGGCCTCTTCGGCTCAGCCGAGCAGACCGGCTCCGTCGGCGTGGTGACGATCAATTGCGCGCGCCTCGGCTACTTGCATGCAGGCGATGAGACCGCGCTGACGGAACGGCTTGATCGTCTCGCGGACATGGCCAAACAGAGTTTGGAGATAAAGCGCAAGACGGTGCAGCGTTTAATGGATGGCGGCCTCTTTCCTTATACGCGGCGCTATCTGGGCACGCTACGCAATCACTTTTCTACCATCGGCGTGAATGGCATTAATGAAATGATCCGCAATTTCAGTGGCGGGGCTTACGATATCTGCGCGCCGGAAGGCCATGCGATGGCCTTGCGCTTGCTGGATCATCTACGCGACAAGTTGCGCGAGTATCAGGAAGAGACCGGTCATCTCTACAACTTGGAAGCCACGCCGGCCGAAGGGGCCACTTATCGTTTTGCCAAGGAAGACCGTGCGCGTTTCCCGAATATCCGCCAAGCGGGTACCGACAGTAATCCTTACTACACCAACAGCAGCCAGTTGCCCGTCGGCTTCACCGATGACCCCTTCGAGGCACTGACGCGTCAGGACGAGTTACAGACGCGCTACACGGGCGGCACGGTTCTCCATCTCTATATGAGTGAACGCATCTCTTCGCCCGCGGCCTGCATGAAGCTGGTGCGCACCGCCCTGGAACGTCATCGCCTGCCCTATCTCACCATTACCCCGACTTTTTCCGTGTGCCCGAAACACGGCTATCTGGCGGGTGAACATGAATTTTGCCCGACTTGCGACGAGGAACTACTCGCCCGTAAAACTTGCGCGACTGAATGCGCTTAACAAGGAGAACACCATGCAGAACAAGCAAACGGAATTGCCCGACGCACAACGCACTCGCTGCGAAGTATGGACACGCGTAATGGGCTATCACCGGCCCGTATCCGAATTCAATGCAGGGAAGAAAGGCGAACATGCCGAGCGTCTCCACTTCACCGAAGATCGCGCACAGGAATCTTTCGGCGACCGCTGTTGCTGAAGAGTTGGTGATCGGTGGACTAACGCCCTTCACCACGATCGACTTTCCCGGACGTCTGGCGGCCGTGCTGTTCTGCCAGGGGTGCCCTTGGCGCTGCGGCTATTGCCACAATCCGCACTTGCAGCCGCGGGTGGCCGGTAACGTGTACGCGTGGCAATCGATTCTCGAGTTCCTCGCTTCGCGGCGAGGCATGCTGGACGGCATCGTGTTCAGCGGCGGCGAACCCTTATGGCAGCGCGCGCTTCCGGCAGCGATGCGCAGCATAAAGGAGGAAGGGTTCGCCGTCGCGCTTCACACCGGCGGTGGCAGTGCCGCCCGGATGCGAGCCGCATTGCCTCATGCCGATTGGGTCGGATTCGATGTCAAAGCGCCCTTCGATCGTTATCGGGCGATCACGGGTGTGGACGCGGGCGAGCAAGCGCGCGAATCCTTGGCTGCGTTAGTCGACAGCGGCGTTCACTACGAAGTCCGGACGACAGTCGACGCAGCGCTATCTTTGCCTGACCTGCATCGCCTCGCCGACGACTTAGAGAAATCGAGGGTTCCGCATTGGGTGCTGCAAAAACGGCGCGGCGGCGCAACGCATGCCCTTGAAATAATGAAAGCCTTACAACGCGGCCGCTCCCTGACGATAGAATGGCGTGCCTGAAGCCGGAGGAATGAAGGTTGATGAACTGGACCTACGCCGACCGCTTGCCCGCACAATCGCTGCGGGAGTTTTTTGCGGTACAGATCGGCGAAGACGACGCCGCGAAAACATTCGAATTACTTGCGCTATCGGAACCGAAGGACGGTGTGTGCTACGGCGCTTACCGGTTCTACAACAAGCAGACAGGTGAAGAACGCGTGAGCGGACTGGTCATCCGCCTCGAACT
>DATEOW010000075.1:0-10670 GCA_035273665.1 Burkholderiales bacterium
TCCGGACCAGAGTGAACAAGTCCCGGGCATGATCGAGCGCTATCGCAGCGTGGTCACCACCCGTCAGGGCAAAGTTCATCGCCTCGAAGACTGGGGCCGCCGTCAACTCGCTTTCCCGATTCAGAAAGTGCACAAAGCGCATTACGTGCTCATGAATATCGAGTGCGATAACGAAGCGCTGGCTGAACTCGAACACGCCTTCAAATTCAACGACGCAGTGCTGCGTCATCTGGTCGTGAAAATGAAGAACGCGGTTGTCGCCCCGTCGCCGATGATGAAGGAAGAAAAAGCCAAGTCGGTGTTGGACGCCAAGCCTTCCGAGAAGGCTCCCGAAGCGGAAGCGGAAGCCGACGCCTAATTTGACGGACACGGGCAACCGGTTTGTCGTGCAGGGCAGGCTGGCCGAGCGGGATGCTTTAAGACATACCCCGGCTGGCGTACCGATCCTCAATTTCCGCATCGCACATGCTTCGCAACAAATGGAAGCGGGTGCAGCCAGGCAAGTGGAATTCGAACTTGCTTGTGTGGCGGTAGAGGAGAAGGCGAAGTTGTTAAGCGCCGCGGCCCTGGGGAGCGCGATGCTGTTGAGTGGTTTCATGGCTCTCGGCACACGCTCCGGCAGACAACTGGTGCTACACGTAGACAAGATTGAATTTCGCAGCGATCAGTAGGAACTGAGCTGCATAAAGAGAAGATAGGAGCAACACATGCCCCCACCAAGCAGAGGCCGCGCAGGCGGTCGTAACGCCAAAGGCAAAGACAACAAAAAAGGCGGCCGCGAAGGCGGACGCGCTTTATTCAAGCGGCGTAAGTTCTGCCGCTTCACGGCTGAGAAGATCGAGTGGATCGACTATAAAGATGTCGACTTGCTCAAGGACTTCGTCAACGAGAACGGCAAGATCATCCCGGCTCGCATCACCGGTACCAAAACCGGCTATCAGCGTCAGCTGTCCGATGCGATCAAGCGCGCGCGTTTCCTCGCGCTCATGCCTTACACCGATCTGCACTAAGGGAACCGCGATGCAAATCATTCTGATGGAAAAAGTCGTCAACCTCGGCACCTTGGGCGACGTCGTGAAAGTAAAGGACGGTTACGCACGTAACTTCCTCATTCCGCAGGGCAAGGCCAGGCGCGCCACGCCGGGCAATCTGGCTGAATTCGAGAAACGCCGTGCGGAACTCGAAAAAGTACAAGCCGAAGCACTGGCCGCCGCCCAAGCCAAAGCCGGCGAACTCGAAGGCCTTACGCTGCAAATTACGCGTAAAGCGGGTGTGGATGGACGCCTCTTCGGTTCCGTTTCCACTTTCGATATCGCCGAAGTGCTGGAACAACAAGGTCATCCGATCGAGCGCTCCTCGATTCGTTTGCCGCAAGGCCCGTTGAAAGCCGTCGGCGATCACGATATTTCGATCTCACTGCACACGGATGTGCTGGTGCACATCAAAGTGTCGGTGTTGGGCGAAACGGCCAGCTAAAAAGCGAAGCGTTTAAAAACAAAGGCCCCGATAGTATTTCTCGGGGCCTTTGTTTTTCTGTGCCAGTCCTCGTGGCCGGCGTGCAGAAAATTTTTTCTCAACGCCCTCGACGGCGTGGCGGACCCGTTTAAAATCCTCCCAAGCGCGGCACCCACCGACCGCGCATTTCGCAAACCATTCCCGTTCTCCTGTTCATATGGCCCAGGCATTTTCGCAAAGCACGCAGGATCCGCAGGTTCTCGCGCTGCGTATTCCGCCCCATTCCATCGAGGCGGAGCAATCGGTGCTGGGCGGACTATTGTTGGACAACCAGGCATGGGAACGAATCGGCGACATGCTCTCGGTCAACGATTTTTATCGTGACGATCATCGCCGTATCTACCGCCATATCGCGCGTCTGATCGACGAAGCCAAGCCGGCCGATGTCGTGACGGTGCATGAATCCATCGAGCAGAGCGAAGACAAGGACAAAACCGGCGGCCTGGCTTACTTAGGTTCGCTGGCGCAGAACACGCCCTCGGCCAGTAACATCCGGCGCTATGCGGAAATCGTGCGCGAACGCGCGGTACTGCGTAAGTTGGTCGCCGTCGGTAACGACATATCCGACAGCGCCATGAACCCCATGGGCAAAGAAGTCGCTCAGCTGCTCGACGAAGCAGAGTCCAAGGTGTTCGAAATCGCGGAGTCCGGGGCGCGCGGCAAGCAAGGCTTCCTGCAAATGGAGCAGCTGGTTGCGCAGGTCATGGAGCGTGTGGATTTTCTTTATAGCCGCGACAACCCGTCCGACATCACCGGTATGCCGACCGGCTTCAACGATTTGGATAGCATGACCTCGGGTCTGCAGCCGGGCGATCTCGTTATTGTGGCGGGACGGCCGAGCATGGGTAAGACCGCTTTTTCGATCAATATCGGCGAGAACGTCGCCCTGCAAACCGGTGCACCCGTCGCCATTTTCAGTATGGAGATGGCGGGTTCGCAGATCGCGACGCGGATGCTGGGATCAATCGGCCGAGTCGATCAGCACAAACTGCGTACCGGTCGTCTTGCCGATGAAGATTGGAGCCGTTTGACCGAGGCGGTAGGCAAGCTGCATACGGCGCCGATTCACATCGACGACACACCGGCGCTCAACGCGCTGGAATTGCGTGCGCGTGCGCGTCGACTGCATCGGCAATATGGCAAGCTCGGCTTGATCATCATCGATTACCTGCAATTGATGTCGGCCACGAGCATGGGCGAAAACCGCGCGACGGAGATTTCGGAAATATCGCGGTCCTTGAAAGCGCTTGCCAAGGAATTGCAATGTCCGGTCATCGCGCTCTCGCAGTTGAACCGCAGTTTGGAACAGCGCCCCAATAAACGCCCGGTCATGTCCGACTTACGCGAGTCGGGCGCCATCGAGCAGGATGCAGACTTGATTCTTGCGATCTATCGCGACGAGGTCTACAACCCCGACTCCGCCGACAAAGGCAAAGCCGAGATTCTCATCCTCAAACAACGTAACGGCCCCATTGGTCACGTCGACCTGACCTTCCTCGGCCAATACACGAAATTCGAGAACTACGCCTCTCCCAACCGTTTTTGAGGCGGTAGGTTCAGCTTTCGTCCTGCGGTGTTTCCTTTTTCGTCACTTGCACGGTCTTCACGCGGGGCCCTTCCATCTCCTTCACGCGAAATTCATAGCTGTTGTGCTCGAAGCTGTCGTCGATATTCGGAATGCGGCGTAGCCTTGCGGTCATCAGGCCGGCAACTGTTATGTAGCGCTCGTCCGGGTTGATGAGACCGGTTGTGTCCAATGCGTGTTCGACGTCGAGCAAATCCGCCCCGCCGTCCACCAGCCAGACGCCCTTCGCTGATGGCCGAATAGTCGGCTTCTCGCCTTCTTCGGGAAAATCGCCGGCGATCGCTTCGAGTATATCCAGCGGTGTGACAACCCCTTGTATGGCGCCGTGTTCATCACTCACCAAAGCGATTTGCGCACCGGCTTTGCGCAGGTGCCGAATCGCTTTCAAGGCCGGCATCGCTTCCGGCAATGTCACCGCGGCTTTGATGCTCTCGCCCCGAATTCGGCCCTCATTCATTAAATCGTAGAGCGCATCTTTCGCTCGGACGACGCCGAGCAATTGGTCCAGCGCAGTCCGCGCGATCGGATAACGACTATGCGGGCGTTCGTGCAAATGGCGGCGAATGTCCTCCGCCTTGTCCTCGATATCGATCCAGTCGACTTCGGACCGCGGCGTCATCACCGAGCGCAGGGTGCGTTCGGCGAGTGTCAGAACACCGCGCACCATGCGGCGCTCTTGCGGATCGAAAGCCGCCGCCTCATCGGGGAGAATGGGTGCGCCTGCCGGCGCAGGTTCCGCCTGTAAACCCTGCGGCCCGGACAATAAGCGCAAAACAGCCTCTGCCGTTCGCTGACGAAGCGGTCTTCGCCTTTGCTGCTTGAGATAGTTTCGCTGTGCGACTTGGTTGAATGCTTCGATGAGAATCGAAAAACCAATCGCGGCGTAGAGATAGCCCTTCGGCAAATGGAAGCCCAGACCCTCGGCAACCAGACTCAATCCGATCATCAACAGGAAGCTGAGGCACAGGACCACGACAGTCGGATGTGCATTCACGAAGGCAGTGAGCGGTTTGGACGCGAAGAGCATCACTGCGATGGCAACGATAACCGCGGCCATCATGATCGGTAGATCGTTCACCATCCCGATCGCCGTCAACACGGAGTCGAGCGAGAAAACACCGTCCAGAACGACGATTTGGGCAATGACGATTCCGAGGCCTGCCTTCGCTGCGGACGGGTCCTGATGTTCTTGCACGCCCTCCAGCCTCGAATGCAATTCGGTGGTCGCCTTGTACAGCAGGAACAACCCGCCTAGAAACAGGATCAAGTCACGGCCCGATACGGCCATGGATCCCACGTGGAAAAGTGGTTCCGTGAGCGAAGATAGCCAAGATAGCGCGGCGAGCAAGGCCAGCCGCATGAATAGCGCGAGGGAAAGCCCGATGATTCGCGCCATGTCCTGCTGTTTGGGCGGAAGCTTCGCGCTGAGAATCGCGATGAAGACGAGATTGTCGATGCCCAAAACAATCTCGAGCACAATCAAGGTGAGCAGGCCCGCCCAGACCGTCGGGTCGGTGAAAAGATCCAGCATGGCGAGTCTCGTATCGGCGGGTCGTCGTGACCGTCACGCAAACCATATGCCTTAAGGCGGCGCTGAACGGGCAGAGCACCTCTAAAAGACGAGAGGTTCGGGGTTGAACGCCTGTATTCGTGCTGCTTCTGTTGGTTGCGACTTAGTCGAGCGCCAAGGCGGCACCCAGAATCAGCATCGCGATGGCGAGCAACAATGAAAGCACCTTCCAGAAAAGAAGCGGGTTTCTCTCGATCAACGGGGGCCGGTGTCCGCTGAGGAATTCGCTGTTCGGATGACGCAGGTCCCATACGAATTCGGAAACCTCTTGATAACGCTTGTGCGGTTCTGGATGCACCGCCTTCGCCAGGGCCCCATCCACCCAAAGCGGAAGTTCGCTGTCCTCATCTACGATAGAGCGGTATTTCAGTTTCTTTTGCGCCGCTTTCGTCCGCGCTTGCACGACTTGCAGGCCATAAGGCAATTTGCCCGACAACATCTGATAGGTGATTACCCCGAGCGAAAAAATGTCGGAACGTTGAGAGCCGCCTTCGCCCAGGAAATACTCCGGCGCGGTGTATTGGGCAGTGCCGAGAATCTTGTTTCCATCCGCAGGCGCAGCTTCCATCAGCCCAGCGACGGAGGTCGCACCGAAATCGATGATTTTCACGGTACCTGTATTGTCGATCATGATGTTTTCGGGACGCAGATCTTGATGCAGCATTTCCATCCGATGAAAAGCCTGAAGACCTTTGGCGATCTGCTCGACGATTCCCCGCACCGTTTCAATATCGGGTTTGGGATGGTCGATCATCCATTGCGTCAAGGTTTGCCCCTCGACAAACTCCATCACCACATAAAGGTAGCTGCGCTTGCGCGCAGGCGGACAAGCTTTGAGCACATGGGCGCTATTCATGCGACGGGCGACCCATTCCTCCATGAGAAACCGTTCCAGATAGGCTGGATCTCCTCGCAGGTCGATCGAAGGTGTCTTGATGACGGCGAGCGCGCCGGTTGCTTCATCGGTTGCGAGATAAATATGGCTGCGGCTGCTGCCATGGATTTCGCGCAGAATACGATAGCCGTCTAAAAGCGCTCGGGCTTCAAGCATGGGCGGCGCGGGCAATTCATGCAGTTGCTGATAGACCTCTTTCACTTCCGGGGCGGGTAGCGTTTCTACGCGGACAATCTGCACGCTGAGATTGTCGTCACTGTCTCGGGCATACGCTTCTTCACAGATCTGCTTGGCCGCCAGATCGAGATTGGGGGTGCCTCCGATCTTGTCCGAGATTAAGCGCGTTTCAATGTGCTCATACACGCCATCTGTCGCCAGGATAAAAACATCGCCCGGTTCCAGCGCGAGAGACCGATAGTCGATCTCGACATGGCCGCTCATGCCCAGAGCGCGGGCAAGATAGCTTTTGTCCTGCGCAACATACAACCGATGATCTTCGGTCAATTGTTCGAGCGAACCGTCTCGTAGACGAAAGATGCGCGTATCGCCGACATGGAAAAGATGTGCTGTCGTGGATTTGATGATTATCGCGCTGAGCGTACAAACGTAACCCTTGTCGCTGTCATAGCGATATTGGCTTTGACGGGTTTGAGCGTGAAGCCATGAATTCGTTGCGATCAACACACGCTGCGCGGATGTTTTGACGGACCACGCGTCGGATGTACAGTAGTAATCCTGCAGAAAGGTCTTGACCGCCGACTCGCTCGCCACATGCCCGACCTCGCTGCTGCTGATGCCGTCCGCGAGCGCGATCACAATCCCTTTTGAACGCAGTTGCGTTTCTTTGGGAATGAAAGCGCCGTGGAAATCCTGATTGATTTCCTTGCGGCCTTTGTCGGAGTACTGCCCGATCGAGACTTTCAGTTCGACAGACATATCGGCAGACATATACTCATGATAAGGCGCCTCCGTCGATTGCGGCGGAGGCGGCTGTCATGTGGTCCATATCGCCGACTATGCGAGCGTGCGCTTGGGCGCCGTCTTCACGTGCGTTGCATAGAGTGTGAGACCGGTGAAGGCGAGGCCGCCCACGAGATTGCCCACCACAGTGGGAATCTCATTCCAGATCAGATAATCCATGATCGAGAATTGTCCGCCGAGCATCAGGCCGGAAGGGAACAAGAACATGTTGACGATGGAATGCTCGAAGGTCATATAGAAGAACACCATGATCGGCATCCACATGGCGATGACCTTGCCGCTTACCGTGGTCGAAATCATTGCGCCCACCACCCCGGCGGAAACCATCCAGTTGCAGAGCATGCCGCGAATGAACAAGGTGAGCATCCCGGCGGCGCCGTGTTCCTTATAGCCGAGGGTCCGAGCTTCGCCGATATGCCCGATGGCAACGCCAACCTTATTGGGATCCGTGGAAAACGCGAAGGTCACGACGATCGCCATGAGGACTGCGACGGTGAAGGCGCCCAAAAAATTGCCGACAAAGACGAGACCCCAATTGCGCAGGACGCCGCCAATCGTGACACCGGGGCGCTTATCGAGCAGTGCCAGAGGCGCAAGCACGAAGACGCCTGTCAGCAGATCGAAGCCGAACAGATACAGCATGCAAAAACCCACAGGGAACAAGACCGCGCCGAGCAGCGGATTGCCCGTATTCACAGTGATCGTTATCGCGAAGGCTGCAGCAAGCGCGAGAATCGCACCGGCCATGTAGGCGCGGATGATCGTATCGCGGGTCGACATATAGATTTTGGATTCGCCTGCATCGACCATCTTGGTGACGAATTCCGACGGGACCAGATAAGACATGATTTTTCCTCGTATCTTTTTTGAAGAGCGCGGCGCCATGGCCGCGGAATCTGGCGCATCAATCCCCCGTTGGATTCAATGTGCGTTTGAGCGACGAAACCTCATACCTAACCCGGCGTTGAATCTGGTGTGCTAGTTTCGCTGCCGCAATATACGGCGCACTTTGCGCGTCCACAATGGACGCACTATTTTCGTGCTCGAAAACTGAGATTGCCCCAAGATGGCGCGAGAAAAAGCGGTATGGGAGCGTTTGGCGTAGGAGGGATGCGCAAGCGAGCGATGCTCGCTTGCGAGACGTGGCGCTTAGAGCACTTCAGCCGCGTGATCCGCTAAGCGAGAACGCTCGCCGCGTTGCAGCGTGACATGGCCCGAGTGCGCCCAGCCTTTGAAGCGGTCGACAACATAGGTCAGACCTGAACTGCCTTCGGTGAGGTAGGGCGTGTCGATTTGCGCGATGTTGCCGAGGCAAATCACTTTCGTCCCAGGGCCGGCGCGCGTGATCAATGTTTTCATCTGCTTCGGCGTCAGATTCTGCGCTTCATCGATGATCAAAAATTTGTTGATGAAGGTGCGGCCGCGCATAAAGTTGAGCGATTTTATTTTGATGCGCGAGCGGATTAAATCGCGCGTGGCTGCGCGGCCCCATTCGCCGGCTTCATCGTCGGTGGCGTTAAGCACGTCGAGGTTGTCTTCCAGCGCGCCCATCCAAGGCGTCATCTTCTCTTCTTCCGTCCCGGGCAGGAAGCCGATGTCTTCGCCAACAGGAACCGTTACCCGCGTCATGATGATTTCGCTATAGACCTTCATTTCCAGCGTTTGCATCAAACCCGCCGCCAAGGTCAGCAGCGTTTTGCCTGTACCTGCCTGACCCAACAAGGTCACAAAGTCGATATCCGGGTTCATCAGCAAGTTGAGCGCGAAATTCTGTTCGCGATTGCGCGCAGTAATGCCCCACACCGCATTTTTGCTATGCGCGTAGTCTCGAATCGTTTCGAGCACGGCGGTCTTGCCGCTTTGCTCGCGCACCGTCGCGAGTAGACCTTGCTCGCCTTCCTGATAAACGAAACCATTAAGCAGCAGGCTTTGGGCCACCGGGCCGGTCACGCGGAAATAGGTGCGGCTATCCTTCTTCCACGACTCCATGTCCTTGGCGTGCTGTTCCCAGAAATCGGGGCCCAGCTCGCGTACGCCGGTGTAGAGCAGATCGGTGTCTTCGAGGACCTTGTCGTTGAAGTAGTCTTCCGCGGCCAGACCCAAAGCGCGCGCTTTGATGCGCATGTTGATGTCTTTTGAAACCAGGATGACTTGGCGGTCCGCATAACGCTGCTGGAGTGCGATCACCACGCCGATGATTTGGTTGTCGGCTTTACTCGTCGGCAAGCTCGCCGGCAGCGGCGCTGCAATCGCTTCGGTTTGCAAATACAAGCGGCCTGTTGCCGGATCGGTGGGACTTCGGCGCAGCGAAATGCCGGCGTTGATATCCGCTTCTTTGCCGCTCACCAGATCATCGAGATAACGACTCGCCTGTCTGGCGTTGCGTGCGACTTCGGATACGCCTTTCTTATTGTTATCCAATTCTTCGAGCGTCATGATCGGCAGGAAGATGTCGTGTTCCTCGAAGCGGAACAGACTGGTGGGATCGTGCATCAACACATTGGTGTCGAGCACAAAAAGTTTGGTGGCGGCGGCCTGCGGTTGACTATTGCGTGCGCGTTTGCTGGAAGAGATGGGAACGGGCTCAGAGCGTTTTAACAAAATCCAATACCTCTTGGGCATGGCCGGGTACTTTGACGCCGCGCCACTCGCGCAGAATGGCGCCCTCGGGATCGATTACAAAAGTGCTGCGTTCGATGCCGCGTACTTTTTTTCCGTACATGAGTTTTTCTTTGATGACACCGAAATGCTCGCACACCGTTTCATCGGGGTCCGAAAGCAATTCGAAGGGAAAGCCCATTTTCGTCTTGAAGCTCTCGTGCGACTTCAGACTGTCGCGCGAAATGCCGTAGATTTCAGCGCCCACTTTGCGGAACGCCGGATGCAACTCCGTGAAGGCTTGGCCTTCGGTCGTGCACCCGGGCGTGTTGTCCTTGGGATAGAAATACAGGACGATTTTTTTTGCATCGGACTCGGAAAGCGTGAAGGCTTTCCCGCCGGTGCTGGGGAGAGTGAAATCGGGAACGGCGTGCTCAAGCATGGACATGGTCTTCGCGGCCATTGTTGCGGGATTCGCCCTTGAGCGCAATCTTGCGTTGCGGCGCGTCTTTCGCTAGGAAGGGGAGAATTCCATTGCCGCAAGCCGTATGCCCATCACTGCCGCAGAGCATGGTCCGGGTCCCCGCATGGACGAGGGGCTCTATCAGGCTTATTTGAAAACGGATTTTCATGTCGACGCCGATCCACCGGCTTGCCTGCATATTGGGCAGCAGGATGCGGCCTTTGCCCAATGGCTACGGGCGCATGGTCATCGCAGCGCCGTTTTGCTGACGGCTTGGAATCCCTATAGCGTCCCCATCGACGCCGCAGAGAATGGAGTACGGCAGGCCCAAATCGAAGCAGAAGCGCAAAGCCTGGGCCTCGCTTTTGTCCCCGCGAGAGGTGCCGACCCGGATGGCGAATGGCCAGCCGAAGAAAGCCTTTGTTTATTCGACGTGTCGCTCGAACATATCGATGCCTGGATGCGGCGCTATGAGCAGAATGCAGTTGTTCGGGTCGATGACGCGGGCCAAGTGAGCCTCTATTGGCATCCAGACCTCCGCGAGGGCGAAAAAAAGCCCGCCTAAGCGGGCCTTTTCATCCACGACGAATCTTATTCAGCGGCTGCGGCGTGAGAAAGCTGCGCCGATCATTGCCAAGCCCAGTAATGCGAGGATTCCTGGTTCAGGCACATCATTCTCGTCGCAGGCAGGACCGGTCGCCGAGCACACTTGCGCGGGTAATTTCAGGCTGCCTTCGCCGTTTTGGCCGACATTCTGAAAGCGCATGAAGGGACTGCAACCAGCGTCTTTGCCGTTGCACGGTCCGAACAGTTCTTCGAGTGATGGCGCTTGGTTGAAGACGAGCGTGAAGATCGCTTCACCGAAATAACGGGGCGGGCCACCCAGATTATCGCCACCGGGCACATACAAGCCACCCTTCACACCCTTATCGGTTTCGGCACCGAAGTCGACGTCCACGCCATCGATTGCGCCGGTCTCGAACAACCAGTGATTTGTTGAACCGGCACAAGTACCACCAATGTTGGTCGCTCCAACGCTCAGGCACCAGGAGTTCATCGACAA
>DATEOW010000076.1:0-27744 GCA_035273665.1 Burkholderiales bacterium
TGCCCCGGTCTCCGGTGGCGAAGTCGGTGCAAAAGGCGCCACGCTGACCATCATGTGCGGCGGCAACGAAGAAGCCTTCAACAAGGTGAAGCCGCTATTCGAGCTCATGGGCAAGAACATCACGCTCGTCGGCGGCAATGGCGACGGTCAAGTCACGAAAGTCGCGAATCAGATTATCGTTGCGCTGAACATTCAGGCAGTGGGTGAAGCGCTGCTCTTCGCGTCGAAGAACGGTGCGGACCCCGCGAAAGTGCGGCAGGCGCTGATGGGGGGGTTCGCCAACTCGCGCATTTTGGAAGTGCACGGCGAACGCATGATCAAGCGCACTTTCAATCCAGGCTTCCGCATCGAGTTGCATCAGAAGGACTTGAATCTCGCCTTGAATGGTGCCCGCGCCTTGAGCATCAGCCTACCGGCCACCGCATTGGCGCAACAGCAATTCCAAGCGTGCGCCGCACATGGCGGGGCGGCTTGGGACCACAGCGCGATGGTGCGTGCAGCGGAGATTTCGGCCAATCATGAAATCGGCAGCAAGGCCGGGTCGGAAAATCTCGGTTAAAATGTCTATCTAAAATAAAGAAGGCGGCCTTTGCGGCCGCCTTTTTTATTAGCGGCGTCTTAACGGGTTTGCAGTGCTTGGCGTGCTTCGCCGAGTATCTGTTTGGCGTGGCCTTGGAGGCGTTGTGCGTGAGCATGCGCGGAGGCAGCGGCGAGCAGATCCGCGCGCTTTTTCATTTCTGCCGCACGGGTGAGACGGAGTTCCGCTTCCACTTTTACGCGTCTCGCACTGATCGATTCGAGTAGCGCCTGCGCCTTGCTACGGGCGACTTCGGCAAAACCTTGTTCGATGACTGCGCTTTGCTCCGCTCTTTGTTTTAAATCCCGTTCGGCGAGAATGCGTTGCTCGGCTTGTTCACGAACAGTCCGCTCGGCGATTGCGCGTGCATGCGCTTCGGCTTGCAGTTGCAGTTCGATGGCAGCACGTTGATGTGCTTCGCGAGCTGCGGCAGTCAAGCTGGCGACTTTTGCCGCAGCCGCTTTGACGACTCGCCGATCCGCATCCATCAGCCTTTGACGTGCCGCAATGGCGGACAGCACTGTTGCGGTTTTTTCATCGGCGACAAACGCTGCGTTCCGTTCGAGTTGTGCTGCTTCCCGAGCAGCGACCTCAAGTTTTTGCTCGGCTTCCACGCGCTGCTGTGCAGCTTGCTTGGCCAGTGCTTCGGCTTGGTGGCGCTCACGCGCTTGTTCGAGCGCTTTGTTCTCGGCGATCAGCCGCGCGGCACATTCCTCGGTCAAGCGTGTTTCCGCAGTCAGTCTTTCTTCGGCAATGGCGCGGAGCCGGCTTTCGCTTTGAATCCGTTCTTCCGCCGCCTGTATGGCTGTTGCGTCCGCTTCGGCACGTTCCCGAGCGATGCGAGTGGCCTCAGCCTCACTCTCGGCGAGTGCCATCGCACGTGCGGTGGCTTGTTGCTCGGCCGCGATCCGAGCCTCGGCGGTGCGGCGTGCCTGAAGGTCGGCGCGATTGCTCTCTGCAATGGCTTCTAACGCGGCTTGCTCAGTTTGGGTGCGCATTTGTGCATCGATCAACGCATCCGCTTCGACGGCTGCGCGCTTCGCTGCAACGGCTTGTGCCTGTTTTTCCGCTTCGGCACGCATTTGCGCCGCTGCGGCTGCTTTAGCTTCCGCCGCCGAACGCGACTGAGCTTGTTCGAGCGCGTTTTGTTCTTCGTGCTCGCGTGCATTCAGTTGACGCGCCGCTTGACGTTCCGCTTCGGTGCGCGCTTCCGCGGTTTCTCGCAAGGCCGTTTCGGCGGCGATGCGAGCTTGTGCTGCTTGTTCGGCTGCTTGTTCTGCCGACAGACGCGCCTGCGCCTGCTGCTGCGCGCGTGTTTCCGCTTCGCTGCGGACGCGCGCTTGCAATGCGGCTTGCTGTTCCAGGGCCATGCGCGCGTCAACCACACGATTCAACTGTGCGCTTGCTTCGAGACGAGTGGCTTGTGCAATACGAATGGCTTCGTCTTTGGCCGCACTGCGCTTGGCAGCCTCAAGTGATTCCGCTTCAGTGTCAGCGCGTCCCCGAGCGGCGGCTTCTGCGGCAGCTTCGGCCTCGGCACGAGCCAGGGCAGTCTGTTTCGCTAAAGCTTCCGCCGCAGTGCGGGAAATTGCAGCGGCCTTGGCTGTTTCTTCCGCTGCAACACGCTCAAGTGTCGCCCGCAAGGCGAAGCTTTCCGCGACGGCGCGAGCTTCCGCTTCTTCGAGCGCCTTCGCCTCTGCTTGGGCCAAGCTATCGCCTCCGCGAGCCGGTGGCGAGACGGAAGCTGCATAAGATGACAGCTGCGGGACGGGATTGGATTTGGCGACGAGGACGGCAGGGCGCGGCTGGCTGGCTTCGATCGCTCTAGCTAAAGCGGCGCGCTGCTCTTGCGCTAGGGCGCGCTCGGCTTGTTCGCGTTCCGCCCGTGCGACAGCTTCCTTGATGGAATCCATGGTCGGCAAAGCGGCTTCCTCGCCACACGCCTTCAAAAGCTCAACTGACTCGGAATGACCCATGACCCGCTCCGACAACCCATTATTCGAGGGGGCCATTGTCGGCGCCGGCCGGGAAAACTAAAGCGGGAAAAGGGGGAAAAGCGCCGCCCATTTGCGGCCTTGGATGAAAGACGCCTGTTTGCCTTCGCGGAAGAATTCCGCAGGCTCAGCAAATCTTTGCATGTGCTGTGCAGGTAGCGTGCTTGGAGCAGCTCGGCACCAAACGGGCCGGTAGTCGTGGTTCTTAGTCTTTGACCCGCGTCATGCGCACGACTTCAGGAATCCGCCGCAGGGATTTCATCACGCGCGCGAGATGGAGGCGGTTCTGCACTTGGACGGTGAAATGCATGGTGGTATAGATGCCGCGTTCCTCGTCCATGCTCACATTGTCGATGTTGGAGCCGGATTCTGCGATCGCAGCCGCAACCTTCGCCAAGACACCGCGCTGATTGGCCGCGACAACCCGAATACCCACCTGGAAAAGTTTCCCGACTTCGGCATCCCATTCGACATCGATCCATTTGTCGGGATCGCTACGAGACTTCGCGCCGACGGGACAGTCGTGCGTGTGGATGACGAGTCCCTGTCCTTTTTTGATGAACCCAATAATCGGGTCCCCGGGAATCGGTCGACAACATTTCGCAAATTGAACCGCAATACCCTCTGAACCGCGGATGACAATCGACCCCTGCTTGTTTTCGCCGGTTGCGTGTTCGTTCAAGGACAAAAGATGCCGCGCGACGATGGCAGCCAATCTTTTGCCTAGGCCGATGTCGGCCATGATGTCCTCGCGCGACTTCGAACTCGACTCTCGGATCAGCTTGTCCCAGCGTTCAGGCGTGATATCGAGCAGCGTCGTGCCCAAGCTTTTCAGCGCTTGGTTCAATAAACGCTCGCCGAGAGCGGTCGACTCTTCGAACTGCACGGTCTTGAGGAAGTGCCGGATTTGCGAGCGCGCTTTACTCGTGCGCACATAAGACAGCCACGCGGGATTCGGATGCGCATGTGATGCGGTGATGATTTCGACGCGGTCGCCGTTGCGTAATTCCGTTCGCAGCGGGACCAGTTCGAAATTCACTTTCGCGGCGACACAGCGGTTGCCGATGTCGGTGTGAACCGCATAGGCAAAATCGACGGGCGTGGCGCCGCGCGGCAAGGACATGATTTTGCCTTTAGGCGTGAAGACGTAGACCTCATCCGGGAAAAGATCGACTTTGACGTGCTCGAGAAACTCGGCTGGGTCGCCGCTTGCACTTTGAAGTTCGACCAGCGACTGCAGCCACTTGTGCGTGCGTTGCTGCACTTCGGACAGCGCATCATCATCTTCTTTATAAAGCCAGTGCGAAGCGACGCCGGTCTCGGCGATCCGGTGCATTTCCGTCGTGCGGACCTGTACTTCTACAGGCATCCCAAACGGGCCGATCAATGCCGTATGGAGCGACTGATACCCGTTGCCTTTCGGGATGGCGATGTAGTCTTTGAACTTGCCCGGCACGGGTTTATAGAGGCCATGCAGAACGCCAAGTGCGAGATAGCAGCCCGAGATGTCCTTGACGATGACGCGGAAGCCGTAAATGTCCAACACCTCCGAGAAGGACAGCGATTTCTCGAGCATCTTCTTGTAAATCGAATAGATGTGTTTCTCGCGCCCGGTAACGTTGGCCTCCAGGCCTGCGGCGGCGAGCTTTTGCTTAATCGATTCGAGAATCTTGTTCACCACTTCGCGGCGATTGCCGCGCGCGGCTTTCACCGCCTTTACGAGGGTGTTATAGCGCAGGGGATAAAGATGTTTGAAAGCGAGTTCTTGAAGTTCCCGGAATAGTGCATCGAGTCCGAGGCGACTGGCGATGGGTGCATAAATTTCCATCGTCTCGCGCGCAATGCGCCGGCGCTTATCGGGGCGCACCGCGTCCAGGGTGCGCATGTTGTGCAGACGGTCCGCCAGCTTGATGAGGATGACGCGCACATCGCGCGCCATGGCCAGCAACATCTTGCGAAAGTTCTCTGCTTGGGCATCTTGCTGCGTTTGAAACTCAAGCTTGTCGAGTTTGGATACCCCGTCTACAAGCTCGGCGACCGGTTTGCCGAAGCGTTCGCTGATGTCGGTGGTGGAAACATCGGTGTCCTCGACGACATCGTGCAGCAGCGCTGCAATCAGTGTCTGCGAATCGAGTTGCCATTCCGAAAGGATTTCGGCGACGGCGATGGGATGAGAGATGTACGGCTCGCCGCTACTCCGGTACTGGCCCTGGTGCGCGGCATCGCTGAACTGATAAGCCTCTTCGATCCGCGTGAGATCGGACGGTTTGAGATAAACCGCGAGGCTGTTTTTAAGGTGGCTGAGTTGGGGGAGCGCATTCATGCGGTGCTTCCCCGGGGGGCGCTACGGCGAATAAAACCGGGGCGGCGCCAGGCGGTAGCCCGGCCGCGGACAGATCGGTTGTATGGCCGCGCGTCGTTCAACTCTGATGTACGCGACTCAGCATCTCAAGTCCGACTTGGCCTGTCGCCACTTCGCGTAAAGCGACAACCGTAGGCTTGTCGCGATTGGCCTCGACCTTCGGCGTGCCGCCTTGAGCCAGCTGGCGCGCACGGTAGGTCGCTGCGAGCGTCAACTGAAAACGGTTAGGGATAAGTTTGAGGCAATCATCGACGGTGATACGGGCCATGAGATCAGTCCTTGGGATGAAATAAATCGGGGTAACGGGCGCTTTGGCGAGCCTGCGTCACACGCGCTGCTCGAACAACTGCCGCAATATCGCGGCGCGCCGCATCGAAGTCTTTGTTAATAATAACATAATCGAACTCTGCCGCGTGGCTGATTTCCTCCCGAGCGGCGGCGACTCGCCGCGCGATCACTTCTTCGCTGTCCTGTGCGCGGTGAATCAGTCGACGCTCTAGCTCGTCCAGGGAAGGCGGGAGGAGAAAAATGCTGATTGCATCTGGAAAGAGCCGCCGTACTTGCTGCGCCCCCTGCCAATCGATCTCAAGCACGACATCGTGTCCGGCAGCCCGGATGTCGGCGATTTGTTTCTGCGAGGTTGCATACCAATTGCCATGAACCTCGGCGCTTTCGAGGAAGTCGCCGGCTTCCAGCATGCGCTGGAAGCTTGCGCGGTCGACGAAGTGATATTCACGTCCGTTTACCTCGCCTGGGCGCGGCGTGCGCGTCGTGTATGAAACGGATAGCACCAGATCGGGATCTTCTGCCAGCAGCGCCTTCACCAGTGTCGATTTACCCGCCCCCGAGGGCGCCGCAACGATAAACAACAGGCCGTTCAAACAAATACTCCAAGTCATCAAAAAACGAAGTTGACTCGCTTTGCGAGCCAAAGGCGAGCTTACTTTATTCCAAGTTTTGCACTTGTTCGCGCATCTGCTCGACCATTAACTTGAAATCGAGGACAGCGGCGGACAACTCCTTGGAAACGGACTTGGAACCGAGCGTGTTCGTCTCGCGGTTGAGCTCTTGCATCAGAAAATCGAGCCGCTTGCCCACGGCGCCGCCGCTTTTGAGTACGCGATCCACTTCGTCCAGATGCGTGCTCAGACGCGATAGTTCCTCAGCGATATCGATACGCACCCCGAATACGGCGACTTCCTGACGGATGCGTTCTTCCTCACCGCTACTCATCACTTCACGCAACTTTGTCGCGAGCTTTTCTTGATAGGCGGCAAGCGCCTGGGGAATCACCGGCTCCAATTCTTTCAGCCTGCCACGAATGCCTGCGACGCGTTCGCGGATCATCTCCGCCAGTTTTTCGCCCTCGCGTGCCCGGGCTGCAATCAAATCCCGTAAAGCCTCTTTGGCGGCGTCCAGAGCCGCGTTGCGCATCGCTTCGCCCGCATTGGCGTCGTCGGCGAGCACGCCGGGCCAATGCAGTACATCGACGATTCGCAGCGGTTGTGCATCGGGGATAGCGGCGCGAACGCTTTCGGACAAGTGCGCGAGACGTTGAAGAACCTGTTGATCCATCTGCGGCTGCGTCTGCGCCAACGATGCGGCGCTAAAGCCAAGACGGCAATCGATCTTGCCGCGGGAGAGTTGGGCGCCGATCAATTCACGGAGCGCCGGTTCAACCGTGCGCAGATCGTCCGCAATGCGGAATTGCAAATCGAGGAAGCGGCTATTGACGCTGCGCATCTCCAGCGCAAGCGTGCCTTGCGGCAACTCGCGCGTAACGGCGGCGTAACCGGTCATACTGTGGATCATAGGAGGTCTCGGAAGAGTCCCGCTCGCGGTTTAAACCGTATTTCGGGCGAGAGATCGCAAAAAATACTGCTTTATGCAGTGAATTCTTTACTTTAGCCAGTCAAACACAGACAATCTGGCGCGCTAAAACCATATCTTTATATCACATAAACGCGCCTCATGCCATCGCAAGCAAACCAGCCTTTGCCGGATGGTTACCAACTGCAAAACTACCGCGTTACCAAAATGCTTTCCTGCGGTGGTTTCTCCATCGTTTACCTTGCGCATGACGAAAACGAACAGCCGGTCGCGCTGAAAGAGTATCTTCCGAGTTCGCTGGCGTTACGCAAGGAAGGCGACGCGCTGCCTTCCGTATCGGAAGAAAACCTCGCCACCTTCCGCTACGGCATGAAGTGCTTCTTTGAGGAAGGCCGCGCGCTTGCGCGTCTGTCCCATCCCAATGTCGTTCGAGTGTTGAATTTCTTCCGTGCGAACGAGACGGTCTATCTGGTCATGCGCTATGAGCGCGGCCGCACATTGCAGGAGCATATTCAGGCAAGGCGCGGCGCGATGAAAGAAAATTTCATTCGCCGCGTGTTCACCCTGTTGCTCAACGGTCTGCGCGAGGTGCACACCAATAAACTCCTGCATCTGGACATCAAACCGGCCAACATCTATATCCGTAACGACACAACGCCCGTCTTGATCGATTTCGGTGCTGCACGCCAAACGCTGACCACCGAGGGCTTTAAGCTCAATCCGATGTACACGCCGGGTTTTGCCTCGCCGGAGCACTATCAAAAGAGAGATCTACTCGGTCCTTGGAGCGATATCTATTCGGTCGGAGCCAGCATCTTTGCTTGCCTCGCGGGCGCTGCCCCTCAGGCCGCGGATCTGCGCGTCGTGCGTGACCGTTATGTGTCTTGTACGAAGCTCTTCGCCGGAAAGTATTCGGACCAGCTTCTGGAAACGATTGATTGGTGCCTGCAACTGGACCATCTCCAGCGGCCGCAAAGCGTCATGGCCTTACAAAAGGTCTTGCTACGCCAGAGCGAACCGGAAGGTCCACGAAAACGAACCTTTGTCACGAGCCTGCGCGGGACCTTGAGCAAATTGGCGGGCCGATGAAAAAATCCCTCCTTCGCCGATATGACTGTCGCTTTGGCCCAACAGGCGACCTACACTGGGCTGAGGCGTCGAGGGCTTCGATATGAAATTCAGTATCTACCAAGAGAGTCGGCAAGGTCCGCGAAAGGCCAATCAGGATCGAGTGGCTTATTCCTATAGCCGCGATTCCTTGTGCCTGGTTATCGCCGACGGTATGGGGGGCCATTTGCATGGTGAAGTGGCCGCACAGATCGCTACGCAATTCATCGTCGAAGCGTTTCAGCGCCAAGCCCGCACGCGTCTGGAAGAGCCTTTTAAATTCCTGCTCGATACCATCATGCATGCGCACTTGGCGATTATCGATTACGCCAATGTGCGGCAGCTTTTGGAAACGCCACGCACCACCTGCGTGGCTTGCGTCGTCCAGGATGGTCTCGCCTATTGGGCGCACGTGGGCGATTCCCGCCTTTATCTGATCCGCGAAGGCCGGGTCGAAGCGCAGACCCGCGATCATTCGCGCGTGCAGATGCTCGTGGATTCCGGCCGCATCCGTGAGGAAGCGGTTGCTGTCCACCCGGATCGCAACAAGATATTTAATTGTCTCGGGCAGATGGCGCCGCCCAAGATCGAGCTGTCTCGACCGACGGCGCTGCGGCATCGCGATACGATCCTTCTGTGTAGCGACGGCCTTTGGGGACCTTTGTCAGGCCGCGCCATTTGTGATGCGCTCCTCCGGGAAGAGATCACCGGCGCAGTTCCTAAATTGATGGACGCTGCGGAAGCCCGCGCGGGTAAAGAGGGAGACAATCTTTCGGTATTGGCGATGACCTGGGCCGAAGAAGCGCCTGCCGCGGAAGATACGCAATGGATTTCGACCGTCGCTATGGACGAAACGGATCATAAGACCACTGTGCGGCAATTCGGCAAAACCGAACCCCAGGAACAAAGCGGCTATTTGAGCGACGAAGAAATCGAGCGCGCGATCGACGAGATCCGCATTGCTATCCGGAAACAGACCAAGTGACGCGTCCGAGCGGCCGCGCGCCCGATCAGTTGCGGGCAGTGCATATCACCCGGTCCTATACAAAGCATGCCGAAGGTTCGGTGCTCATCGAATTCGGAGACACAAAGGTTCTCTGCACGGCAAGTATCGAAGAACGCGTCCCGGGCTTTCTGCGGGATAAAAACCAAGGTTGGCTGACCGCCGAATACGGCATGCTGCCGCGATCGACCAATACCCGAATGGATCGCGAGGCCGCACGTGGCAAACAAAGCGGCAGGACGCAAGAGATTCAACGGTTGATCGGGCGCAGTTTGCGAGCGGTCTTCGACCTGACAGCGCTTGGTCCGCGAACGCTGCAAATCGATTGCGACGTGATTCAGGCCGACGGTGGCACGCGCACAGCAAGCATTACAGGCGCTTTTGTTGCTGCGCATGACGCAGTAGGGGCCTTGATGAAGGCAGGACTGATTAGCCAAAGCCCGGTACGCGATTTCGTTGCTGCGGTTTCAGTCGGCATTCACGCAGGCTTGCCCGTGCTCGATCTCGATTACGCCGAGGATTCGGCCTGCGATACGGACATGAATGTGGTGATGACCGGCCGCGGCGGTTTCGTCGAAGTGCAAGGCACCGCCGAAGGCGCGCCTTTCACGCGGAAGGAGCTGGATACGCTGATGCGCCTGGCCGAGGACGGCATTAGTCAATTGATCGCCGCGCAAAAAAGCGCGTTGAACCTATAGGGTTGCCATGGAACGGTTGGTGCTGGCTTCCAATAATGCCGGCAAGCTGCGCGAATTCGGCGAACTGCTCGCGCCACTGCGGTTGCAAATTGATCCCCAAGCGAATTTCGGCGTGCCTGACGCCGATGAGCCCTTTGCCACCTTTGTGGAAAATGCCTTAGCCAAGGCGCGACATGCTGCTTTGCATTGCGGCCTTCCGGCGCTCGCGGACGATTCGGGCCTCTGCGTCGACGCCCTCAGTGGACGACCCGGCGTGCATTCGGCGCGCTTCGCCGGTGAGCCGAAATCGGATCGACGTAATAACGAAAAGCTGATCGAACTGCTCCGCGACGAACAAGATCGTCGTGCGCACTACTATTGTGTCATCGTGCTTGTGCGCTATGCCGACGATCCCGAACCGCTTATTGCCGATGGGCGCTGGTATGGCCAAGTGATCGATCAACCGCGAGGGACAGGGGGCTTTGGCTACGATCCCCATTTCCTTGTACCGGAAATAAACCTGACTGCCGCGGAGCTTGACGCGGTGACCAAGCATTCGTTGAGCCATCGAGGCCAGGCATTGCGGCGGCTGATTGCCATGTTGGGCGAGGGACGCTAATGCCCGTTATGCCCATCGCCGCCTCTGGATTATCGGGCATCCGGCTGAGTGGCCTGCCGCCTTTGTCTTTGTATGTGCACATCCCTTGGTGCGTGCGTAAATGTCCCTACTGCGATTTCAATTCGCATGAAGTTCGGGGTGAGGTGCCGCAGCAAGCATATGTCGACGCGTTGATTGCCGACCTGGAGCACGCATTGCCTCAAATCTGGGGGCGGCGGGTTTATTCGATTTTCTTTGGGGGCGGTACCCCGAGCCTGCTCTCGGCGCAAGCGATCGATCGTCTACTTGCCGCGATTCGGGCGCGGGTGACCGTGGCCAGCGATGCGGAAATCACGCTCGAAGCCAATCCCGGCACCTTTGAAGCGGAAAAATTCCGCGACTTTCGCAGCGCGGGAATCAACCGTTTATCCATCGGCATTCAGAGCTTCAACCCGAAGCATCTCAAAGCACTCGGTCGAATCCACGACGAGCGCGAGGCGAAGCGCGCGATTGAAATCGCACAAGACAATTTCGAGCTGTACAACCTCGATCTGATGTACGCGCTACCGCAGCAGACCGTTGCGGAAGCGGTCGACGATCTGAACACTGCCTTGTCTTTTCGAGCGCCGCATTTGTCTTTCTATCATCTGACCATTGAACCCAATACCTATTTCCATCGGTATCCGCCCGCGGTACCGGATGACGATACCTCTGCCGACATACACGAAATGGTGATTGAACATCTGGTGGGTGCGGGCTATGAACACTACGAGACTTCGGCTTATGCTCGTTTGGGGCAGCGTTGCCGCCACAACCTTAACTATTGGCGTTTCGGCGATTATCTCGGCATCGGCGCCGGCGCGCATTCCAAACTCTCTTTTCATGACCGGATCATCCGCGAAGCGCGCTTTAAGCAGCCGCAGTCTTATCTGGAGCACGTCCATGCGGGTGACGCCGTGTCGGAACGCCGCGAATTGACGCGAGCGGACCTTCCGTTCGAATTCATGCTCAATGTGATGCGCTTGCCGGAAGGCTTCGCGGTGGGCGAGTTCGCAGAAAGAACGGGACTGCAGATCAGCGCTGCGGAAAGGGGCTTGCGCGCGGCGGAGGAAAAAGGCCTGATCTTGCGCACGCATGAACGGATTCAGCCTACCGAACACGGGCAACGCTATCTGAACGAACTGCTGGAGTTGTTTCTGCCCGCTTAGACCCAAGAACGATGAGGCAGAAAGTCGGTGTAAAGCCTGGCTTCAGGCGTGCCGGATTCAGGCTGCCAGTCGTAACGCCATTTCACCAGTGGCGGCAAGGACATCAGAATCGATTCTGCGCGTCCGCCGGATTGCAGGCCGAACAACGTGCCGCGATCGTAGATTAAGTTGAATTCCACATAGCGCCCGCGCCGATAGGCTTGGAAATCGCGTTCGCGTTCGCCGTATTGCATGCCGTGACGGCGTTCCAGGATGGGGACATAAGCTGGAATGAAACGATCACCCACACTGCGCATCAGCGCATAGCATTGATCGAAATCCGGCTCATTCAGGTCGTCAAAAAAGATGCCGCCGATGCCCCTTGCCTCATTGCGATGCCTAATAAAAAAATACTTGTCGCACCAGTCCTTGTATTGCGGGTAGCGATTTTCGCCAAAGGGATCGAGCGCCGCTTTGCATTCTTGGTGAAAATGGACAGCATCTTCTTCAAAGCCGTAGTAGGGCGTGAGATCCATCCCGCCACCGAACCACCACACGGGATCGCTACCGGCTTTCTCCGCAATAAGAAAGCGCACGTTCATGTGCACCGTGGGGACATAAGGATTCCGTGGATGCAGCACCAGCGAGACGCCCATTGCTTCGAAGCCGCGACCGGCCAATTCCGCCCTTGCGGCAGTGGCGGAAGGAGGGAGTGCCGCGCCGCTCACGTGCGAGAAATTGACGCCGCCTCGTTCGAACAGCGCTGCATCCTCGATCAGGCAGCTCTTACCGTTGCCTTGCAGATTTCCTTGTGGACGTTGCCATTCGTCGACCGCGAAACGCTCGCCATCGTGTTGTTCTAGTCCGTTGACGATGCGCGCTTGGAGGTCGAGGAAATAAGCCTTTATCTCAGGCTTGTTCAACTGGGCGAGGCCTTTTTGGTGCTGCGCGCATCGATGGCGCGATGGCCGATATCGCGGCGCAATTGCATACCGTCGAAATGAATCGCATCGACGATCTGATAGGCGCGTGACTTCGCCATTTTCACGCTATCGCCCATCGCCGTAACGCAAAGTACGCGGCCGCCGTTGGTCAGAACCTTCCCTTCTTTTTCCACCGTGCCGGCGTGAAATACGTGGAAATCCTCCTCCGCTTTGGGCAAACCGCTGATCAGATCACCCTTACGCGGCGCCTCCGGATAATTCGCCGCGGCGAGGACCACACCCAATGCCGCGCGGCGATCCCATTCGGCCTCCGCTTGGTCGAGTTTTCCTTCCATCGCTTTCTCGATCAATTCGAACAGATCGCTTTTGAGTCTAAGCATGATCGGTTGCGTTTCGGGGTCGCCCATGCGGCAGTTAAATTCGACCACACGTGGGTTGCCGTTGGCATCGATCATGAGGCCCGCGTACAAAAAACCGGAGTAGGGAATCCCGTCGCTTTTCATCCCCCGTACGGTGGGGAGGATGATCTCCCGTACGACGCGGGCATGTATCGCCGGCGTCACCACCGGCGCCGGGGAATACGCGCCCATGCCGCCGGTGTTCGGGCCCTCATCCCCGTCCTTGAGGCGTTTATGATCTTGGCTCGTCGCAAGCGGAAGAATATGTTCGCCGTCGACAAGGACGATAAAGCTTGCTTCCTCACCCGCCATAAATTCCTCGATGACGACGCGGGCGCCCGCATCGCCCATCCGATTGCCTACGAGCATATCGTCGATGGCCGCATGCGCTTCCTCAAGCGTCATTGCGACGACAACGCCTTTTCCGGCGGCCAAGCCATCCGCTTTAATGACGATAGGCGCGCCTTGTTTATTCACATACTCGTGCGCGGCCTGGGCGACGTTGAACGTTTGATAGGCGGCGGTGGGAATCTTGTGACGAAGCAGGAACTGCTTGGCGAAGTCCTTAGAACTTTCCAACTGAGCGGCCGCGCGGGTCGGTCCGAAAATGCGCAGACCGGCGCTGCGATATAGGTCCACGATACCCGCCGCCAGTGGCGCTTCGGGGCCGACGACGGTGAGATAAATATTTTCACGCTTGGCGAAGGCGACAAGTTCATTGAGATCGCTAATGGCCACGTTCTCCACGCCGTTTTCAGTAGCGCTGCCGCCGTTGCCCGGAGCGACAAAAACCTTTTGCACGCGTGCGCATTGGGCAAGTCGCCAAGCGATGGCGTGCTCGCGTCCGCCGTTACCGATAACTAAAAGTTTCATGTCCGCAAAGACCGGTTAATTGGTGATCAGCGACCAAGGGTCGCCGGTTCTCTTATGTTCAGTCGGAACAAATCGTCTCGCTGTGCTGGACGGCAAGACGCCGCCATCAATGGCGAAAGTGTCTGATCCCCGTAAAAACCATCGCGATCCCGCGCTCGTCTGCGGCAGCGATCACTTCGTCGTCCCGCACGCTGCCGCCGGGCTGAATGATGGCTTTCGCGCCGGCTTCTGCAACAACTTCGACGCCGTCGCGGAAGGGGAAAAAAGCATCCGACGCCACCACGGAGCCTTGCAGATTCAGACCAGCCGCTTGGGCCTTGATGGATGCGATTCGAGCGCTATCCACTCGGCTCATTTGTCCAGCGCCGACGCCGAGCGTCATGCCTTGGGCACAAAAAACAATCGCATTGGATTTCACATAGGTCGCGACGCGCCAAGCGAACCGCAAATCGTCGAGCTCCGCCGCAGTCGGGGCGCGCCGCGTGACGGTCTTGAAATGTCCGTCACCCACGTTGGCACTGTCGGCGGTTTGCACCAACAATCCGCCTCCCACCCGCTTGAACTCATGTTGTGGTTTCCCCGACGCGAGCGGGCAGCGAAGTAATCGCAAATTGAGTTTTTGGGCGAAAAGCGCAAGCGCTTCCTCATTAAATGCTGGGGCGATGAGCACTTCGGCGAATTGGTTGTTCACGGCAGTTGCCGTTCTCGCGTCGACAGGACGATTGAACGCGATGATGCCGCCGAAAGCGGAGGTCGGATCCGTGCGGAACGCGCGTTCATAGGCAGTCGCGATGTCCTTTGCATGGGCGGCCCCGCAGGGATTGGCATGCTTCACGATAACGCAAGCGGGCTGCTCGAAACTCTTTACGCATTCCCATGCCGCGTCGGCGTCGGCGATGTTGTTATAGGAGAGTTCCTTGCCCTGCACCTGCTCGTAACGCGCGAGAGTGCCGTCGGCCGGACGCCCATCGCGATAAAAAGCGGCCTGCTGGTGCGGGTTTTCGCCGTAGCGCAGATCCTGCACTTTCTCCCATTGCGCCGAGAAAAGGGCGGGAAAGGCGCCATCGAGACCACCCAGATAGTTGGCGATGGCGCCGTCGTATGCAGCCGTATGGGCAAACGCTTTTTTTGCCAACGCGAAACGTGTCGGGGCCGTCAGCGACCCGTCGTTTGCTTGTAGTTCGTTCAGCAGACTGTCGTAGTCGCTCGGATCGGTGACAACCGCGACCCCAGCATAGTTTTTAGCCGCGGCCCGCACCATGGCCGGTCCGCCGATATCGATGTTTTCGACGGCGTCCTCCAAAGTGCAACCGTCCCTGTCGATGGTCGCTTGAAAAGGATAGAGGTTTACCACGACCAGATCGATCGCTTGAATGTCCGCTTGGGCGATGCTCTGCATATGCGCCGGTTTATCGCGCCGCGCGAGAATGCCGCCGTGGATTTTCGGATGCAGCGTTTTGACACGACCGTCAAGCATTTCCGCGAAGCCGGTGTAGTCGGCAACTTCGGTGACAGGAATGCCATTGCTTAACAGCAACTGCGCGGTACCTCCTGTGGAGAGGAGACGTACCTGACGATCGGCGAGTGCTCGGGCGAATTCCAGCACGCCGCGCTTGTCGGATACGCTGATAAGCGCCTGCCGGATAGAAATGTTCATGTCAGAAGAATGATAACCCGGCGCGCTCCACTGGCTTCGTCGCCCTGCGTCCAGGGGGCTTGCTAGATCTTGATCTTATATTGTTGGATTTTCTTGCGCAGCGTATTGCGGTTAATGCCCAACATATCGGCCGCCAAGCTTTGGTTGCCTTCGGCGCGGTGCAAAATCGCTTCGAGCATCGGCCGCTCGACATTTTTCAACACCATTTCATAGACGGCCCGCGGCATTTCACCGTCTAGGTCCTTGAAATATCGGTCGAGCGATTTGCGCACGCATTCGCTCAGTTCGCTGGTGCCTTGCTTCATGCAGCTACCTCCTCCTCGCAGCTCTCCTCGTATTGCAGGTGCCGGTCGCGTTCTTCGAGTTCAAAAAGGAACGCCTTCACCGCCGCCAGCTGTTCTTTGCAGCCGGTCAGCTGGTTCATCGCGCGGCGAAACGCGGCCGAACCATGCAAGCCTTTGGTATACCAAGATATATGTTTGCGCGCGACCTTAACGCCGGTCTCAAGGCCGTAGAACGCATAAAGATCGTCTAAGTGTTCGACAAGCACCGCACGTATTTCCGCGACCAAGGGGGGTGGCAGATGCTTGCCTGTCGCGAGATAGTGCTCGATTTCGCGAAAGATCCACGGCCTGCCCTGCGCCGCACGGCCGATCATGACGCCGTCGGCGCCCGTGTACGCAAGTACATGCTCCGCTTGTTCCGGCGTGTTGATGTCGCCGTTCGCGATTACCGGCAGGCGGGTCGAAGCCTTTACCTCGCGGATCGTGTCGTATTCGGCATGGCCTTTGTAGCCGCATGCACGCGTGCGACCATGAATCGACAACAATTGGATGCCGGCATTCTCAGCAATCCGCGCAATCGTCTGTGCATTCTTGTTTTGTGTATCCCAGCCCGTGCGGAATTTGAGGGTGACGGGAACATCCACCGCATTCACGACGGACTCGACTATCTTGGCAACTAGGGGCTCGTCTTTGAGCAAGGCGGAGCCTGCCATGACGTTGCAGACTTTCTTCGCCGGACAGCCCATATTGATGTCGATGATCTGCGCGCCTTCATCGACGTTATAACGCGCGGCGTCAGCCATCATTTGGGGGTCGGCGCCGGCGATCTGTACGGAGATAGGCGACACTTCGCCTTCATGATTCGCGCGCCGCTTGGTTTTTTCACTTCCCCAAAGCAGCGAATTGGACGACACCATTTCCGAAACCGCCAGCCCTGCGCCGAAGCGTTTGCACAGTTGACGGAAAGGTCGATCCGTCACGCCCGCCATGGGTGCGACGAAGAGATTATTCCGGAGCACATGTGTGCCAATGCGCATCAATTTGCTTCTTGGGTGGACGACGAGGGGAGGCGATTCTACCGCCAATCTTTGAAGTGCGGCATCCGGTTTTTGGATGACATCGCATGCTTGTCACAATGCCCTTGAAGCGATGTGCGACCTTTGGCGGCTTAAGGGTTGACGCGTTTGAATTTCAGCTTAGGGGAGGTTTCGTAAACCGTAAACCATGCGGCGCGCGAAGACGCGGCGCGCGGGCGGAATCAGATCAAGCGCGGCAAGCGCTGCGCCGCGAATCGTGCGCAATACCGGCGCTTCTGACGAGAACACGCGGACAAGGAAATCCGTTGCGGCGATGCTTGCCTTGCGGTCGGTGCCGCGTTTTGCGCGGTACGTTTCCAGAAAGGCGCTGCGGCCGATTTCTATCACGGGCGTTTCCTGCAACAACTGTGCGAGCTCGAATGCGTCGCGTAGGCCGAGGTTCAAGCCTTGGCCAGCAACGGGATGCAAGGTTTGGGCGGCATTGCCCACAACGAGGCATCTTTCTCCGGCAATGGGGTTTTGGCGAAAGCGCAATTGCAACGGGAAAGCCGAGCGAGGGCCGGTTTCCAGGAAACGTCCCAGGCGTTGGCCGAACGCATGCTGCAAGCGCTGAAGGAACCCAACATCGTCCAGAGATTGGAGATCGCGCGCTCGGAGCGGATCAACGGTCCAAACCAGTGCGTATCGATCGGCGAGCGGCAACAATGCCAGCGGCCCGTTCGCGCAAAAGCGTTCCCAAGCGCGCCCTTCTGGAGCCTGCTCTGTACGTATCATTGCGACAATCGCTGTTTGACCGTAGTCGCGCAAGGCAAGGTCGTCGCCGGCGAAATGTCCCCCATCGGCGATGACGAGAAGCCGGGTTTTTTCCAGCGATGTTTGCTCGCCCCGACGGATATGGACCTTCACTTCGCCTTCTGCGCCTTCCCATTGCGCGAGACGGCCCTCGATCGTCGGACAGGGAATCTGCTGCTTAAGGACTCGTGCAAGGTCGCTCAGGTTGAATACATAACCCAGCGCGGGAACATTCAAATCCGTATGGCGGATGAGCGTGCGACCGAAGCCATCCGCTTGCGACACGTGCACGCTGCGAATGTGCGTCCCCGCATTTTGAACATGTTCTGGCAGTACGCGGTCGAGGATTAACCTGCTCGCCTGCGATAGGGCAATGGGGCGCAAAGCTTCATCCCGAGGGCCCGAGGTGTCGATGATTGCCACATCCAAACCGCTTCCCTGCAAGCACATAGCCAGAACAGCGCCAACCGGGCCGCCGCCGGCGATCAGGACGTCATGCATCGCGCATCAAATCTTCGATCGCCGCAATGGTTTTGGGCGCCGCGGCAGTGATGATCTCGCAGCCCGTTTGTGTGACCAGAGCGTCATCTTCGATGCGAATGCCGATATTCCAGAAATGCTCGGGCACCTTTTCCGCTGGGCGGATGTAGCAGCCCGGCTCCACGGTCAAGGTCATGCCGGGTTGAAGTGTCTTCCAGTCCCCATTGCTTTTGTACTCACCGGCATCGTGCACATCCAGGCCTAACCAATGGCCCGTGCGATGCATATAAAAACGTCGATAGTCGCCGCTTTCCAGCACGCCTTCGAGCGTGCCTTCGCACAACCCGAGATCGATAAACCCTTGCGCGAGCACTTTCACAGCGGCATCGTGTGCCGCATTCCAATGGCGGCCGGGGCGTATTTCTTCGATGGCGGCTACTTGGGCCGCAAGCACGAGGTCATAAATCGACCGCTGTGGACCGGTGAACTTCCCGTTCACCGGGAATGTGCGCGTGATGTCTGCGGCATAGCCTTCGAATTCGCAGCCCGCGTCGATGAGCAAGAGGTCTCCTTCACGCAACGCCTGGTTATTCTCCCGATAGTGCAATACGCAGGCGTTTTTGCCGCCGGCGACAATCGGCCAGTAGGCGGGAAATTGCGATCCTTGGCGGCGAAACTCGTAGAGCAGCTCCGCTTCGATTTCGTATTCCATCTTGCCCGGCCGAGTAGCGCACATGGCACGCGCGTGCGCACCAGCAGAGATTTCGGCAGCGCGGCGCATCAATGCGACCTCATGCGAATCCTTTACTAATCGCATTTCATCTAATACGAGTCTCAAATCGCGGACTTCCGCTGGTGCCGCAACACCGGTACGTGAGAGATTGCGCACTTGATTCAACCAGCCCATGACGCGCGTATCCCAGACCGCATCCATGCCTAAGGCGTAGTGCAGCACCGGCTGATCTGCCATCAAGGTGGGCAACATCTCTTCAAGTTGACTGATTGGATAGGCCGCATCGAAGCCAAACAATGCTTGTGCGGCTTCGGGCCCATGACGAAAGCCATCCCAGAGTTCGCGTTCGGGGTTTTTGTCGCGACAGAATAGGATCGAGCGACGTTGAGCGCCGGCCACGAGCACCAGGACTGCCTCAGGTTCGGGAAATCCGCTTAAATAATAAAAATAACTATCGAAACGGTAGAGATAGTCGCTATCCCGGTTACGAATCCGCTCGGGCGCTGTAGCGATTATGGCAATGCCTGTCCCCATCGCTTCGGCAAAGCGCGCACGACGATGAACAAAGGGAGCGGTATCAACCATGGGGGGGATTGTCGCCCGGTGCGGCGCAAGCCTCAAGCAGCCTGTAGCTGCGCATTGATCTGGGCGAGGCGTTCCGGCGTTCCGATGTCCTGCCAAAGTCCTCGAAAGTGTTCTCCACTCACGAGATTTTGGTCCGCGGCCGCACGCAGTAAGGGAGCGGACTGCGCCTTCGTACCTACTTTGATCTTGGCGAAGAGTGCGGGACGGTACAAACCAATGCCGGCGAAGGTCAGTGTGCCGCCGCCGCTGTTACGTACAAACCCATTGTCGAGTACAAAATCGCCGCGCGGGTGTTGAGAAGGATTGTCGACCAAAACGAGGTGTGCCAGTCCCTTTCCGAGATCGCGGCGCAATAAGCTCGCAAAGTCGAAATCGCAATACACATCGGCGTTGGCGGCGATGAAAGGCGCATCACCCAACAAAGGCAAGGCTTTGGCGATACCACCCGCTGTTTCGAGCGCTTCGCCTTCGGCCGAATAGGCGATATGCACACCGTAGCGGCTACCGTTACCAAGTGCCTCTTCGATCCTCAATCCCAGATGTGCATGGTTGATGACGATGTCCACAACGCCGGCCTGAGCAAGCCGTTCGATCAGGCGCACGATAAGCGATTTACCGCCCACTTCGAGTAGCGGTTTGGGCACCTGATCGGTCAGCGGGCGCATGCGTTCGCCGCGGCCGGCCGCAAGAATCATGGCTTTCAAAATGTGTAACCTACCTGAGGATGACTCTGTTCCAACTCGTCGAGCAGATGCAGCAAGGGTTTCATGGCGTCATAGCGTGCGCAAGTGTTGCGAATGTAGGTCAGGAAGCGCGGCACGTCATCGAGATAATTCTGTTTGCCGTCGCGATAACACAGGCGAGCAAAAATCCCTGCAACTTTCAGGTGGCGTTGCAAACCCATCCACTCGAAATCGCGATAGAACTCACTGAAATCTTCCTTGACGGGCAAGCCGGCCGCGCGGGCCTTTTCCCAGTAACGCACCACCCAATCCAAGACCCGCTGTTCCTCCCAACTGATAAAAGCGTCTTTGAATAAAGACAGCAAATCGTAGGTGATGGGGCCGTATACGGCATCCTGGAAATCGAGTATCCCCGGGTTCGGGGAGCTGATCATGAGATTGCGGGGCATAAAATCGCGATGGACATATACCTTCGGCTGCGCCAGGTTGCTCGCCATGATGAGGGCGAAGCTGCGTTCCAGCGCGTTCTGCTGCGAAGCGTTAAGCGTGGCTCGGCGATGCTTGGCAATGTACCAATCGGGAAACAAGTTGAGTTCGCGACTTAAGAGCGCAGCGTCATAAGGGGGCAGCACCTCGGGTTTACTTGCTAGTTGCCACACAATGAGCGCATCTATTGCGGCAACGAACAGTTCATCGGCGTTTTGTTCGTTGATGACATTAAGATAAGTCTGCGTACCCAAGTCGCTCAGCAAGAGAAATCCTTGCTCCAAGTCCTTCTGGAGGATGACCGGTGCGTTGAGTCCAGCGCTTTTGAGCAATCCCGCGACCTTGATAAACGGGGCGCAATTTTCCTGTTCCGGTGGCGCGTCCATGGCGATCAAGCTGTGTGGCCCCGATGCGCCGTCAACAAAGCTGAGTCGAAAATATCGCCTAAAACTGGCGTCCGCAGATGCTGGGCTGAGCGTGAAGCTGTCGGCGGGATAAAAGCCGTGCAGCCATTGTTCGAGTTGAGCGCGACGATCCATGCTGGTAGTGAAAATGATATCTAGGAGGCATTGGGAGACGGCGACCGCTGGCGGCGCGGCACTGCGCCAATCTTTTGCGTTGCCAGGAACGCTGCTTTGTGCGATTTTAGCAGCCAAAAATAGCAGGCCTCCTTTATTTAATGTCCTCTTCGACTTGGCGCACCGCTCGCGCGGTGATGATTTCTGCCTTTGCGCTCTCTACATGCTCTGCATGGGCGCAGGGCACGCCATTGAAACTCCAGAAATCTTTGCAGCCGGCGCCGGAGGGAGAAGAACTCCCGGTTTTTGTCGTTGCAGACCGTCTTGAGGGGCTTACCGAAGGTGAAATCGAAGCCAGCGGGAATGCCGAGGTCCGTAAAGGCGACATGACCCTTTACGCGGATGAAATCCGTTATTGGCAGGACAGTGACGAAGTGGAAGCCACCGGTCGCGTGAAATTGCTCAACCGAGGCAATGAAGTCGAGGGACCCCGTGCCAAGATTCGTTTGACCGATCACACCGGTATTTTCGAGAAACCCGTTTTTAGCTTGGCGCCGCGCGAAGTGTCCACGGAGGACGGGGTAGGCAGTCGCCGGATCTCCATCGACAAACCGTTGACGCAAACGATTCAAAGCCGGGGTGACGGCGAGGCACTGCGCTTCGAAGGCCGGGACCACTATCGGCTGAGCGGCGGCAGATTTACGAGTTGCAGTCCCGGACAGGACGACTGGTATGTGAATGCCGACGAATTGCAAATCGACATGGACAGAGAAGTCGTCACCGCCCGTAATGCAAGCTTGAGTTTCATGGGTGCCACGACGCCGGAATTTCCCTGGTTCGAATTCCCGCTCAACAATAATCGCAAAACAGGCTTTCTTCCGCCCTCGGTCGGCGTAAGCGGCGACAGTGGTTTTGAAGCCGGCTTGCCTTTTTATTGGAACATCGCACCCAACTACGATGCCACGATTACTCCCCGTTTTTTAGAAAAACGCGGGATGCAAGTGAATAACGAATTCCGTTATTTACAGCCGAATCACTACGGCAACATGCGCTTCGAGGCGTTGCCGAACGATCGAGAGGAAGACAACGAAGACCGTTGGGGATTGTCCTTTCGGCATAGCAGCAATTTCGGCAAGGGATGGTCGGGCGGACTGAATATCAACAAAGTTTCCGACGACGATTATTTCCGCGACCTGTCGAACAACCTTTCCATCGCCACACAGACTTATCTTCCTCGCGAAGGGTATCTGCAATATGCGAGCGGGTGGTGGAACGCGCTCGCGCGCGTACAGAAGTATCAAACGCTACAAGACCCGGTCAACGCGTTGCCGATTCCTTACGATCGTGAGCCGCAGATTCTGGTCAATGCGCTCAATCAGGACGTAAAGCTGCTGGACTTGGCGTTCCAAGGCGAATTTGTTTCCTTTACTCACCCAGAAGAAGGTGTGCAAGAAGGCCGCCGAACCATCGCGTACCCGAGCATCAGTGTTCCTTTCGTTTCGTCGGCCGGCTTCATTACACCGAAAGTCGGGCTACATTCAACCTGGTACAACTTGAGCGATGTGGGGGGCGGCGAAGATCGAACGCCAAACCGCTCCGTGCCCATCTATAGCCTCGATTCAGGGCTATTTTTCGAGCGTGAGTCCAACTGGCTCGGCCGTGACTGGATACAAACTCTCGAACCCCGGCTTTATTATTTGAATGTCCCGTTTCGGGATCAGGATGACCTCCCTAGTTTCGACACGAGTCTTGCGGATCTGAGTTTTAGCCAGTTCTTTTCCGAAAACATATTCGTGGGCGGCGATCGCATCGCGGAGGCCAATCAACTCACGCTCGCGGTCACCAGTCGATTAATCGAACCGCAGACCGGTCAGGAAATCATCCGAGCGCTTATCGGGCAGCGCTATTACTTTGAAGATCAGCGCGTGACCTTGGCCGACGGCCAAAGCGGCCGACGCACCAGCTCCAAGTCGTCCATCCTCGGCGCATTCTCGGGCCGAGTGGCACGCGATTGGACCGTCGATACGGCGGTACAGTATGACCCCAGTCAAGCAGAGACTGAACGCTTCAATGCGAGCATCCGATATTCGCCTGCACCAGCCAGCATTGCCAATGTGTCGTACCGCTATACGAATGAGAATCAAACGACGATCGGTAAGATCAATAGCATCGATGTCTCAGCCCAGTGGCCTTTGGCCCAAGGCTGGTACGGCATGGCCCGCCTGAACTACGACATCGATGGCGACAAGCTTGTCGAACGGCTCGCCGGAATCGAGTACAACGCAGGGTGCTGGATCTTGCGGCTCGTCTATCACCAGTTCCAGACCTCGACATTGAAGGAAACCAACGTATTCTTTGTGCAGCTGGAACTGAACGGTTTCTCGCGCATCGGCTCTAATCCGCTCGATACCTTAAGGCGGAATGTACCGGGCTACGTTCCTAGCAACTATGTCGATGAAAACGCCGTCAATGCTTTCGATCGCAGTGAAATTATTTCCCCCTGGGGAAGCGGTCCAGGCCTTGGCTACTGAACGCGAAGCGCAGTTGCGGTTTCATCCGGCAAGGATCTTTTTGTTTCTCTTGCTCTGGTGTGCTACGCCATGCGTTTTGGCGCAGTTCGTCGAGCGACCGAGCGCACCCTGGCTGCCCGGTGCTGCACCCGGCCGTGCGCCAAGCGAAGCAGTCAACGGGCAACCCGTTTTGGTCGACCGCATTGTGGCCGTCGTCAACAACGAAGTTATCACTCGCCGCGATTTGGACGAGCGGATAGGCGTTGTCTTGCGACAACTGCAGAAACAACAGAACCCGCGCATTCCGCCCCGCGAAGTCATCGAGCGTCAGGTACTCGAACGCATGATCGCCGATAAAGCGCAATTGCAGTTTGCCCGCGATATTGGCCTTCAAGTAGACGACCGCACTGTCGATGCTGCCATTGGACGCATCGCGGAAAACAACAAGCTGACCGCTGGTCAATTCCGAGCGGCGCTGGAACAGGACGGCATTTCCTATAGCAAGTTCCGTCAGGACATCCGCGAAGAAATCACTTTGGCTCGCGTGCGCGAAAAAGAAGTCGACAGCAGAATTCAAGTGAGCGAAAGTGAAATCGACAACTTTCTCGAAGACCCACAGAACAAAGCGGGCACCGCGGCCATTGAATACAACATCTCCCACATCCTTGTGCGGGTGGCCGATCAGCCAAGCCCTGAGCAGGTCTCAGCTCGCTTAAAACGAGCGCAAGAGGCGCACGCGCGGGCAAAAGGTGGCCAGGACTTTGCAGAACTTGCGGTTCTGTATTCGGACGCACCAGAGGGACTGAAAGGCGGGGATATGGGGTGGCGGTCGCATGAACGCCTGCCCGAACTCTTCGCCCGTGCGCTTGCAGGGATCAAACCTGGCGAGGTGACAGATATCTTGCGTAGCCCTGCGGGTTTTCATATTTTGAAGCTCAAGGAAAAGCGCGGTGGCGTGGGCTCCGCTTTGACTGTCGAGCAGACGAAGGTCCGCCATATTCTCGTCCGTATCAATGAGCTTATTTCCGAAGCGGAAGCGAGGCGCAAACTCGGTCTGCTGCGAGAGCGCGTAATCGAGGGCGCCGATTTTGCGGAGCTTGCGCGCTTGAATTCCGATGACGGCTCAGCTGCCAAAGGCGGAGACCTAGGTTGGGTCTCACGGGGCGATCTCGTTCCGGACTTTGAACGTGC
Organism: Burkholderiales bacterium; assembly: GCA_035273665.1. Lineage (GTDB taxonomy): Bacteria > Pseudomonadota > Gammaproteobacteria > Burkholderiales > SG8-39 > DATEEW01. The sequence goes on from DATEOW010000076.1 coordinate 24,507, forward strand.
CATGAATGCATTGAAGCTGGGCGAGGTGAGTGAGCCGGTGAAAAGTCAGTTCGGCTTGCATCTGATCCAAGTGTTGGATCGGCGGATCGCTGATGTGACCGGCGATCGCAAGCGCGCCGAAGCGCGTAAGGCTTTGCGTGAGCGCAAAGCCGATGAGGCCTATCAAGAATGGGTGCGCAGCATTCGAGACCGTGCGTTCGTGGACATTCGCCTCGAGGATCGGTGAACGAGCGCACCATCGCCATTTGCTCCGGAGAGCCTGCCGGCGTCGGCCCGGACTTGTGTCTCGCGTTGGGTCGGCGGCAGTTCGATGCAAAGCTCCTGATATTGGCGGATCGCGAGTTGATTGCGGAGCGCGCGCGGCGCTTGTCCGTGGAATTGCCGACGAATGTAGAGATCAAGCATGTGCCCTTAGCCGGCGCTTGCACGCCCGGGCAGTTGAATCCTTTAAACGCACCTTACACACTTGCCTTGCTAGACGATGCGATGGATGGCTGTCGCGAGAAGCGTTATGCAGCGATGGTGACTGCTCCTGTGCACAAAGGTGTGATCAATGACGCCGGGATCCATTTCACCGGCCATACTGAATATCTGGCAGAGCGAGCGAATGCGAATGTGGTGATGATGCTGGTGGGCGGAGGCCTGCGCGTTGCGTTGGCCAGCACCCACCTTGCGTTGCGAGATGTTGCCCTGAGTCTTAGGCCAGAAAACCTTCGGACTACGTTGCTCGTTCTCCATCAGGACCTGCAATCACGCTTCGGGCTCGCCAAACCCCGCATTCTGGTCTGCGGTTTAAATCCGCATGCCGGAGAGGGCGGTTATCTAGGCCGCGAAGAAATAGAGTTCATCACGCCCGTTGTAGAAGATTTACGTTCCCAGGGAATGGACGTACGCGGTCCGCTCCCGGCAGATACCGTTTTTACGCCACGCGTGCTAGCGCAAGGAGATTGCGTGTTGGCCATGTATCACGATCAAGGGCTGCCGGTGCTCAAGTACGCAAGCTTTGGCGAGGGAGTGAACGTGACGCTCGGTCTGCCTTTTATCAGAACTTCTGTCGATCATGGCACCGCGCTCGATCTGGCGGGCACCGGCAAGGCAGATCCAGGCAGCCTTTTTGAAGCAGTCGATCTCGCCATCGCCATGTCGAAGCAAGAAGCGGGGCCTCACTGAGTCACGCAGCAAGCCGTTGGGATGCTCGGTCTCGAAGTTCATATCCTATCGGCAACGACAACCTCGGCCCATAATCTCGCTGGGCCTTGCCTCGGTTGGACCTCGGAAGAAATGACTCAACATATCCCCCGCCGTCGTTTTGGCCAAAACTTTCTGAGCGATTCCGGCGTCGTCGCCGCGATTGTGCAGGCGATCGATCCGCAGCCGGAGGATCGAATGGTCGAAATCGGCCCAGGCCTTGGCGTTTTGACAGCCCCGCTATTACAGCGATTGAAACACTTGCATGTCGTCGAGATCGATCGAGACCTCGTTGCTCACCTGAGAACGCGGTTTCCAGAAGCGCAGTTATCGATACATGCGGGCGATGTGTTGAATTTCGACTTCGGCCTTATTCCGTCGCCCTTTCGCGTCGTCGGGAATCTGCCCTACAACATCTCCACCGAATTGCTCTTTCGATTGCAGAAATACGCGAGGCATATGGTTGACGGACATTTCATGTTGCAGCGGGAAGTTGTAGAACGCATGATCGCCAAACCTTCGAGCGCAGCATACGGCCGCCTGTCGGTGATGCTTCAATGCCGCTTCGACATGGAAAAGATCATCGATGTGCCGCCGGAATCATTTCGTCCGGCACCGAAAGTAGACTCGGCTGTCGTCCGCATTTGCCCACTGGTTACGCGGCGCATCTCATCCAGTCACGAAGAAAAATTCAATGAAGTGGTGACCACCGCATTTACGCAACGCCGCAAGACTCTGCGCAACGCGCTGGGGAAATTGCTCGACGAATCTGCCTTGCGGGAGTTGGGCATTGACCCGCAGTTGCGACCGGAGAATTTAAGCGTCGCGGATTATCTTCATATCACGGCGTTTTTGCAGCGCGAGCGTTAAAGCTCGGGGGCCCAATGCGCGCGCGCCCGAAGCTCGCTTCGCGCGGCTTCGTAGTTCGGATAAACCTGCTCTACCGTACGCCAAAACCGCGAGGAGTGATTCATGTGACGCAGGTGCGCCAATTCATGTGCCACGACGTAGTCGATCAAGCGTTCCTCGTAGTGCATGAGTTTCCAATTCAGTAGAACGCGCGCTTGGCCGCTTTCTTTGCGGATGCAACTGCCCCATTGGGTTTTCGCTTGCGATAGTCCAAGCTGCGGTATCGGCACCTCTAGAAGGGGCGCCATGCGCGCAATCTTTTCGGCGAAGTGGTCGCGGCTTGTCGATTTGAACCACTCAATGACGTTGCGGCGCAAATACGCCATGTCCTCTGTCGCTTGCGCTTGCAGGCGGGTTCCGCTCAGTACCACACCGCCGATTCCTCCGCGCTCAAGGCTTAGATAGCCGCCGAGATAGGGCAGTTGCGCCCCAAACTTCCATTGAAAGGGTTCTCGGCGTTGTGATTGCGCTTCAGCGAGGCGCCGCAATATCCACCTTTTCTTTTCGGCGATGAAAGCCTCTACTTCCGCAACCGTTACCCAGCGAGGCGCGGCAGCATGCAACCCACGCTCGTCCACCGCAATTCCGATTGTTTTACGCTTTGAGCGGCGCAGGCTGTAGGAGATGACCGTGCCGTCTAGGATGATGTGACGAGTGCGCTGTCCTGGCGCGGGCGGTTGAGTAGACGGACTTTCAATCAGAAAGGGAAGTACATGCTGCATGGTGGTTAAAGTTTCTGCTATTACGTAGGAGCAGTGTTCGATTTATCACGAGCCGTCGACGGCGTCAGGATTTGCATCTGCGTCTCGATCCAGTGTTCGGTCTCACGCATGAGCTCGTCTGCGTCGCGGCCGGCGGTATCGATGGGTTTCCCGATCACGACGGTAACTCGACCGGGATTCTTTACGTAACTGTTTCGGGGCCAAAGAAGGCCCGCGTTGTGAGCTACCGGCAATATGCGCGCGCCAGTGTTCAGCGCAAGGACCGCACCGCCGCGTCGATAAGTGCCGCGGGTTCCCACCGCGGTTCGTGTCCCTTCCGGAAAAATCATGATGCAGAAACCTTGCTTCAGCCGGTCCACCCCTTGAGCGATTAGCTGAGCCATCGCCTCTTTGCGATTCGCGCGGTTGATGGCGATGGG
>DATEOW010000077.1:0-5204 GCA_035273665.1 Burkholderiales bacterium
CGCGGCGTTCTGAGACCTTGCGTCACCGCTCCGTCGATGTATTCCTTGTTTCGCTCGGTCAGCGCGGTGCTGCGCACGGTGCGTGCGTAATACGCCCATTGCGCGGCGATCAAAGCGTAAATAATCTTATCGATGCCTTGACCCAGCACCGCGAGCAGCACCAACGCGATCAGAATCGATGGGAAGGAAAGCTGGATATCGGCAATGCGCATGATGAAGGCGTCCATCCGCCCACCGAAATAACCCGCGAGGATGCCGGTCAACAAACCTAGCGCGACTGCCCCCACAGTGGCCGCGAGACCGACTGCCAGGCTTGTGCGCAATCCATAGAGAATGGCGGAGAACATATCGCGTCCCTGCGCATCGGTGCCGAGCCAGTACTTCGAATGACCATCCGTGGAAAAGCTGCCCGGCGCCAAGCGTCCATCCAGCACGTCGAGTTGCGCAAGGTCATAGGGATTCTGCGGCGCGATCCACGGCGCGAACAACGCGCAGAAGATAAGTGCGCCGAGCAGCAACAATCCGAGCACACCTGTTTTACTGCGGAGGTAGTCATGCATCACGCGGTCAGCCTCGCACGTACGCGCGGGTCAAACACGCCGTAAAGTAGATCGGTGAGCAGATTGATCGCCGTAAACAACAACACGGTCACCAACAGGTAAGCAAGGATCAGCGGACGGTCGAGCATAGTGATTGCGTCGATGATGAGCTTGCCCATGCCCGGCCAGGCGAACAGCGTTTCAGTCACTACCGCAAAGGCAATGAGCGAGCCGAACTCCAACCCGGCGACGGTGATGATCGGCAACATGATGTTGCGCAAAACATGCACGCCGACCACGCGCGATTCCTTTAATCCCTTTGCGCGCGCGGTACGCACATAGTCTTGCTGAAGCGCGTCGCGCGTGCTCGCGCGGGTAAGACGAATCAATAGCGAAAGCTTGAACAGCGCGAGATTCAGCGCCGGCAGCGCCAGGTGCTGCAGTCCTTCCCAAGAAAGAAAACTTACCGGCACACCGAGCACATCGACAGTCGGCCCGCGTCCGCCCGAAGGCAGCCAGCCCAGTTGCACGGCGAAGAACATGATCAACAACATGCCGACCCAAAACGTGGGTAGTGAAAAACCGAGAATCGATGCGCCGCCGATAAGACGTGCGGTGAACGCGCGCGGACGCAGGCCGGCCCAAAGCCCAAGCGGGATCCCAAGCAGCACAGCAATGAGCATTGCGCACACCGCGAGCTCCAGCGTCGCGGGCAAGCGCTCGAACACTAAGGACAGCGCGGGCACGTTGTAACTGAAGGAATTGCCCAGGTCGCCCTGAACCGCGTGGCTGAGGAACAAGCCATATTGTTTATAGAGCGGTTCGCCCAAACCCAAGGCCGTGCTGACACGCTCGCGCTCCATCTGGTCCGCTTGGGGATTGATCAGAATGTCGATGGGGTCGCCGATGGCGTACACCCCCGCAAACACGAGCACCGACATGACCAGCAGCACGAGCAGGCTTTGACCGAGGCGGCGCAGAATGAAATGGATCATGTCAAGGCGCTCATCGCGGCCGCACGTCGAAAGCAAAAGTAAATTCGTCGGTGCGCGCGGTATAGGCGAGATCCTTGCGCAGCGCCCACACGGCGATCTGGTGATACAGCGGCAGGATCGCCGTATCGGCATGCGCCTGCCGCATCGCGTCGTGCACCAGCTTCTCGCGCTCGCTTGCGTCCAAGGTCTGCAACGATTGCGCGACCAATTCGTCGAAGCGCGGATTGGAATAACGTCCCCAGTTCCACGCGCCTCGTCCGCGCGAAGGATCGTTGGTCATCAACAAGGAACGCAGCGCCAAGTTGCCGGAGAAGGAACCCCAGCCCAGCATCGCAAAAGGAAATTCCTGCGCACGCGCCTTGGAGAAATAAATGTTCAGCGGCAATGTTTCCACGCGCGTGCGCACGCCCACACGCGAGAGCATTTGGGCCACCGCTTGGGCAACCTGCTCATCGTTGACATAGCGATTGTTTGGCGCATGCACCGTCAGCGCAAAGCCTTGCGCATAACCGGCCTCGGCCAACAGCTTGCGCGCACCTTCAGGGTCATACGCTTCCGCCGCTAAAGTCGATACATGGCCGAACACAGATGGACTGACAACATTCGCTGTCGGCACCGCTTGGCCTTCCATTACCTTTTCGGCGATGACGCGGCGGTCGATCGCTTTGGAGAGCGCAAGCCGCACGCGCCGATCATGCGTTGGGTTCTCAAACGGCGGCCCGCGCTGGTCCATCGTGTAAAAGATCGTTCGCCACGACGTCTTGCGTTCCAGCGCAAAACGCGTGTCTTTGCCAATGCGCGCCACATCGGAAGGGGGTACGTTGTCGATCACATCGAAGTCGCCTGCGAGCAAACCCGCGATGCGTGCAGGATCGCTGGTCACGATGCGAAAGCTCACATGTTCCCAATGCGGCGCCGGTCCCCAATACTGGTCGTTACGCGCCAACTCGACACGATCGCCCCGCAGAAAACGCGCAAATCGAAAGGGCCCGCTGCCCACCATGGCGCGCCCGTTGTCGAAATCCACCGCCTGCGCTTTTTCGGCCGCACGCCGCGACACGATAAAAACCGAAACGAGCTCGTAGGGCAGCAGGGCGTAGGGCGTCGCGGTCTTCAGGCGCAGCGTATGGGAATCCACGATCTCCTTCGCCACGATGCTTTTCACATAAGACTGAAAGCCGCTCGGCCGATTGTTGAAAGTCATCGGCCGTTCCAGCGAAAACACCACATCCTCGGCGGTCAATTCGCTGCCGTCATGGAAACGCACGCCGCGCCGCAGTTTGAATTCCCAAGTCGTGTCGTCAATCGTGCGCCAGCTCTCCGCCAGCCAGGGAATCAGTTTCGCATCGGCGTCCACTTGCGTCAGCGTGTCGAAAACATGCGAACTGATGTTGACGTTGGAGGCCAGTGCGGCGAAGTGGGGGTCCATCGACGACACATCGGCAGACAATCCGATGCGCAGTTCCCGCCCTGACGCGGCGAGGCACAAAACCGGAAACAGCAACAGAAGGCAGCTCAGTGGCCAATAAATGCGGCGCATGGCCGGGATTGTAGTGCCGGCGGTGCGATTCGCGCCCGATTCGCATCCCAAGGCGCGAAGAATTACAATAGCGCCTTTGCTTCAAATCGTTCTTTATGAGTCTCGCGCCCGTTACCGAAATCATTGCCGAAATCCGCGCCGGCCGCATGGTCGTCCTGGTAGACGACGAAGACCGCGAAAATGAGGGCGACCTCATCCTCGCCGCCGATTACGTGACGCCCGAAGCCATCAATTTCATGGCGCGCTTCGGCCGCGGCCTCATCTGCCTCACGCTCACCGAACAACGCTGCCGCCAGCTCAACCTGCCGCTCATGGTGCGCGATAACCGCGCGCCGCTCGGCACCGCATTTACCGTGTCGATTGAAGCGGCCAAGGGCGTCACCACCGGCATTTCCGCAGGCGATCGCGCACGCACCATTCAGGCAGCGGTTGCGCCGAATGCCAAACCGGAAGACGTCGTACAGCCGGGCCACATCTTCCCGCTCATGGCGCAAACCGGCGGCGTGCTTGCGCGTGCGGGGCACACTGAAGCGGGATGCGATCTCGCGCAGCTCGCGGGCCTCACGCCCGCTGGCGTCATTTGCGAAATTCTCAAGGAAGATGGCAGCATGGCGCGTCTCGATGATCTGCTCGAGTTCGCCAAACAACACAATCTGAAAATCGGCTCCATCGCCGATCTCATCCACTTCCGTAGCGCCAACGAATCGCTGGTCCGCCGCGTGACCGAACGCGACATCGTTACGGCTTACGGCAAATTCAAACTCATCGCGTATATCGAGAAGCTCTCTGGCGCCACCCACCTTGCACTCGTGCGCGGCAACATCGAGGCGCAGAGCGAAACGTTGGTGCGCGTGCATGAACCGCTGTCCGTACTCGATCTGCTCGACACCGGCGAGAGCGGCCATTCCTGGACGATCCCGCAAGCGCTCACGCGCATCGCGCAAGCGGACAAGGGCGTGGTCGTCATGCTCAACTGTGCCGAAAGCGGCGGGCAACTCATCGAACGCGTGGCCTCCAGCCGCCGGCAGAAATCCGCCACCAAGATGGACCTGCTCACGCACGGCATCGGCTCGCAGATCTTGCGCGACGTCGGCGTCGGCAAGATGCGCCTCATGGCCACCGAACGCAAAATGCCCAGCATGGCCGGCTGGGACCTCCACATCGCGGGTTACGTCCTGCCCGAACAGAAAGTCTGAACATGAAAAGCATTGCTCCCCGCCTTGACGGCAAGGGATTGCGCATCGGCATCGTGCGTGCGCGGTTCAACGAAGAAATCGGCGCGCTCGCGCTCGCCGGTTGTCTCAGCCGCTTGAGAGGTTTGGGCGTCGACGACAACGATATCCAGGTCGTCACCATTCCCGGCGCACTCGAAGCACCGCTCGCACTGCAAAGCATGGCTGAAAGCGGCGATTACGACGCACTCATCGCGCTCGGCGCCGTCATTCGCGGCGAGACCTACCACTTCGAAGTTGTCAGCAACGAAATGGCGTCCGGCATTTCGCGCGTACAACTCGATTTCGGCTTGCCCATCGCCAACGGCATCCTCACCACCGAATACGAAGAACAAGCACGGGCCCGCGCTGCCGGCAAAGGCAGTGACTGCGCCGCAGTCGTGATCGAAATGGTTCACCTCCTGCGCGACATCGCTGCGGGGCAGAGTTGAGCAAATCCGCGCGCCGCCGAGCGCGCGAATACGCACTGCAAGGGCTGTATCAGTGGTACGTCGCGGGCAACGAAGCTAACGACATCCAGAAAAGCCTTGCCGAAGACCCGCCTTTCGCAAAAATCGATCAGGAATTTTTTGCGGCACTCTTTCGCGGCGCGATCAAGAACGCACCCGAGCTCGAAGCATCCATCGGCGGCGCGCTCGACCGTCCCTACGCAGAACTCTCGCCCATCGAAAAATCGATTCTGTTGCTCGCTACCTACGAGCTCGCGCACATGCCGGAAATTCCCTACCGCGTCGTCATGAACGAAGCCATCGAACTCGCGAAGAGCTTCGGCGGCACGGATGGCCACAAGTATGTGAATGGGGTGCTGGACAAAATCGGGCCGGGGTTAAGACCGGGTGAAAAGGCAGCGGGCGCCTAGGCGGGCTAACGCGGTTCGCCATCGGGATATACTTGGCCA
>DATEOW010000078.1:0-4685 GCA_035273665.1 Burkholderiales bacterium
TAGGGCGATCCGTCCTTGTGCAGGAACCGCCAGTTTCCGCCCGACATCACCGCTTTCAGATCGTCATCGGGGTAATCCGCCTGGTCACCGGATGTGCGGTCTCCTACCTCGAGGTAGACGACTTCTTCCTCGGTCTCATTGATCAGATGATGCGCATTTCCGCTGCCCGCCTTGAATCCGGCGCACATACCGGGGGAAAGCCGCGTTCGACCTTCGTCGGTATGAAGCGTCGGGTGCCCCCGCAAAACATAAATGAACTCGTCTTGCTTCGTGTGTGCATGGCGCAAGGAAGACATTCCTTGCGGAGCGATACGCGTCAGATTGACGCCGAAATTCGTCAGACCGAAAAGATCGCCGAGCGGATGTTTTTGCCTGCCCGACATTTGCGATGCGAAGGGCTCCGGATAAAGGGAGCGCCTCGTTCGGGCCGGCACTTCATCCGCGACAACAGAATTGGGGAATGCGGATTTTTCCAATGATTTTCCTATCTTGCCAAATCAGCCCAAGGTGGGCCATCGCGCTCACCGTACACCGCTTATCGATACCTTAGCGCTGAGGGTAAGGGAACCGGCGAAACACAGGGGCCGTATAGCACTTGGCCGTCCCGCTCGAGCATTGCGCGCTCGCCATCGAGATAGAGGAGATAGCGTCCGTCACCGTATTTTTCCTGGGCGGCGCTATCCATCCGTTGCAATTGCACCTCTTTGCCTTCATCGAGCACGGCGGCATACAGCGCACCCTGCGATCGAGCGACCTGCAAAACCTTTCCCCTCGCGCACGAATAGTCGATACGGGCCGGCAATATCGTCTCCTCCACGCCGGGGGGAATAATGCACGCCGTGAGCCCGAGCCCGAGCCCCAGCACGAGCATGATCGGTATACCCCATACTTTGGTTCCCCTTATTGTTTTCATGCCTTCCCTTTTTCAGCAATCAAGTTTCGCTTTGCAACCGCCGAGGCTGTTGTCGTATCCAAGGCGAACGGGTTAAACCGCGATAAAGCCACAACACAAACCAAAAGAACAGCAATGGGAGAACAGCGGTTTGCACGATAAAGATTGCCGCAAGACGGATCACATGCTCGACCAGCGCCTCTGCTTTAGCCTTTAGTGCTTCCACCTTTTTGTTGATTTCCGTGCTTTGCGACCACCATCGTTTTGCGCGGTCCGTAAAGCTTTCGTCGGGCAAGGCCTCGTTATCCGGAATCTTGGCGATCTCGAGCTGCCCTTGTGAGATCGCATAGTCCTGCGAAAAGACCAGTTGATATGTCGCTTCGCTCACCATCGCCAACATGGGGACGCTCAGACGCAAGCAAAGCAGGCCGATTGCTAGACGCGGCAGCCAGGGCGACATGCGCGCGCCGCGTGCACGCAGAAAACCCCATGAAATCAAAAAAACCGTGAGCAGGGCGCTCACAGGCCATGCGCTTGCGACATGCAGCATCAAGCCTTGTGCCGCGAAAGACAGGGTAGCGACGAGCATGATTGCGGAGAACTGTTCGATAAGATCGTCGATCGGTTCAAGTATCGCGCCCGGATGGACAGAAGCGCCCACGCCTACGTGCACACCCACGGATGTGCTTTGTACGACGCTGAGCACCGCGTTCAACGTTCTGGCGACAGCGAAAGTGGTCAGTGCCCGCTGAAAGCCCGACTCAACATGGCGCTGCGCCATGGTGTCGAGCGGCTGAAGCCATATCAGCGCTAACACAAGTGAGAGCGCAGCGACGATGAGCAGCTTATTTCGCAAGGTTTGCATGATGTCTCCTACGGGCCGGGAGCATACGCCAAACGATCAGGCTAAGCATTTGCTTAGACAAGGCAGTGCACCACATCGTGTCGGTCGGTGCACTGCGCAAAACGAGCGCATTTAGGTAGACGGCATGCAAGGGTAGGACGAGCGGCGGGGCGCGTGGGCGCCACGGTTCGATACAAGGAGATCAAATATGGAATGGCTCATTACGATAATCATCGGCGGCATCGTTGGCTGGCTGGCAAGCATGATCATGAAGACGAACGCGCAGATGGGTTTGCTGCTCAACATTGTCATCGGGATTGTTGGTTCGTTTCTCGGTTATTGGCTGGCCGGTCTGATCGGCATCGCGCCGGAGGGTGGCTTCTTGCGCTTTGTAATTGCTGTCATCGGCGCTGTCATTCTCATTCTGATCCTGAAAGCGCTGGGCGTTTTCAAGCGCGCTACCTAATACCTTGGCGGCGATGGACAGGCGCCGCCTATAAACCGGCGCCCAAACAGCCTGACCGTTGCGCATATTCCGGTGCGTAATGCCGAGCTCCGACCGCCGCCTCGTTCGGGAGAAATTACTAGTCTTGGGTACTGCGCCATTGCGAGAGGCTTGGCGCTCCTGATCGCTATCGATTCCTGTGCTGACTTCCGCGCTTTCCCTCCGGAGAGCGCTTCTCGGCACGCTTATTGATGCGCTTCCAGGCTGTATCAAAACAGCTGAGCGATCTTGAAGCGCGACCTCCACTTATCTGTCGAGGACATCGAACGCGGCAAAAATGTCCTCGTGAAGGACACCGCCTGGGCGAGCCTGACCGGGGCGCTGCAGGGCGGCGTCATCATGGTGGGCTTCGCGCTGTCCCTCGGGGCGGGTCCTTTCGTCGTGGGACTGCTCGCCTCGATTCCATTGATCGCGCAGCTTTCCCAACTCATCGGTGTGACGATCGTCGAACATGTTCGCCGGAGACGACGCATTGCGGTGATCGCGCTGACTCTGGCGCGCGTGGGAATTCTGGCGCTAGCCTTTATTCCATTGTTGTCAGCATCTATACAAGTAAGTGTGCTGGTGGCGGTGCAACTGCTCATCGCAGTGCCCAGTTCGATCGCCGGCTGCGCATTGAATTCCTGGATGCATCAGCTCATTCCGCGCGAGGGCATGGGCGCCTTCTTTGCGCGCATGCTGTTTTGGTCCACGACGATCGCGTGTCTCGGTTCTCTGGCCGCCGGTTTTTCCGTCGACAATTGGCCTTTCGAGGGCGCTAATGCTTATTCATTCCTGTTCGCATTAGCGGCCATCGCCGGTTTCATGAGCGTCTGGTATTTGTTTCATGTCCCGGAGCCGGTGATGCCTGCGCCGGTCTCTCACGGCTTTCTGTCGCGAATGAAGCCCCCGTTTGCAGATCGCAGTTTTCGGAAGCTGCTCCTCCTCATGGGCGCCTGGAATTTCGCTTCGAATCTCGCAATGCCCTTTCTCGCCGTCTATCTAATGACGCAGCTGGGTTATTCGCTCGGAACAGTGACGACCCTTTGGGTGACTAGTCAGCTCGCGAACGCGCTTACGCTTTACCTATGGGGACGACTGTCCGATCGTTTTTCCAACAAGGCGGTGTTGGGCGGCGCATTGCCAATTTATTTCGGCTGTATTGCCTGCTTGGTGTTCGCATCGCATCCGGCCCTCGGTGCGGTCGTTTTGCCCGGCCTGTATGTGGTGCATCTCATCATGGGCATGGCGGCGGGCGGCATCAGTCTCGCCACTGCGAATCTGGGATTAAAACTCGCCCCGCGCGAACAGGGTACGGCTTACTTAGCTTCGGTGAGTCTCGTGGGGGCAACGGCCGGGGGGCTTGCTCCCATTGTCGGCGGTGCGCTCGCCGAGTGGGTCAGTTCGACGAAGTTCTCGGTGCTGGCGTATTGGGTGACGGCTCAAGGCAGCAACGAATTCACCGTGTTTATGTTCGCTCGATGGGAAATGCTTTTTGCTTTGTCGGCGCTACTCGGGTTGTATGTGCTGCACGCCATGTCGAAGATCGAAGAAGCCGGCCAAAGCAGCGAGCGCGCCATCATCCAGGAGTTCGCGTTGGAAGCAATGCGCACTGTCAACAACCTCTCCTCCATTGGCGGGGTAACGGGCATCGTTTCAACCTTAGGCCGCTTGGCCGACCGGCGACGGGGATTACGCGGGCTTGAGAGAGGATCGACGGGACCGGCGTCCTAGCCCGCGCGCGCCTCGTCGATGAGAATATCGATCGAGGCGAAAAGCGTCGACACATCGCTCGCGCCGAAACGCTGCATGCGAATGCGGCCGACCGTGTCAATCAGAATGGTCGTTGGTGTGCCTTGCATTCCATAGGCGCGCATGGTCAGCGGCAGTCCGTTGTCCGGCGGTTGTTTGTCGATCCCAATGGGGAAGCGCAGATCCTGTTCAAGAACGAAGGCGGCCAATGCAGCGGGCGTCGCGGCATCGTGGGATTCAAAAACCGTATGTAACCCGAGCACCGACACTTCGGCCGAATCAAAGCTGTCGTACAACCGCTTCGCCAGTGGCATGCTGTGGTGTATGCACCCCAGGCAATGCATCTGAAAAACGTTCATAACGATGACTTTGCCGCGTAAGGATGCGAGCGTGATGGGCTCCGCCGCGTTTAACCATTCGGACACAGCAAGTTCCGGCGCGATTCTATAGCTGCCCATTTCTTCTCCTTCAGCGCTTCCACCTTAGCGTACAGGCGAGAAGCCGTTCTAGTCTAAATGCTTATGCGCGATACGCTAAGCTCTCGACATGGATTCCCTCATCGCCGCTGCCGCACGCGCTCTCGTCGTCGGTGACGCATTGCTTGCGTTGAAGCACGTGAGCCTCCGCAACGATCCGCCCGCCCTCGCGCTACGCGGCATCGCTATGGCGCAACTTGGTGAGCATCAGCGCGCCCGTGACCTTCTTCGTCGGGC
>DATEOW010000079.1:0-2382 GCA_035273665.1 Burkholderiales bacterium
GAGGTTTTCGAACGTCGATCGCTCTTCGATGTGGTCGGTCGAAAATGCGTAGTCGTACCGACTACGCGCGAAGAAATTCATATCACCAACACCCCTCTGGATTCATATACAGATTCAGTTGAATGCATCGCGCGGGCGATGGCCATAATGAGCGCGATCGCGCCGTCGATCTTCTTGTCGGGCGATTCTTTGCGCGGATAGATGTTGTCTTTTGCGTCGTGGTGGCACACCACGTTGGCGATCATCCACGCCAGCACTGGGTCGCCGTTATGCGTGAGCCGCTTCGATGTAACCAGCTCTTCTAGTTCTTTCATCGCCGGCGAGAACGTCGGCACCAGCGGCCGCAGCTCCACCATCGGCATGCCCTGCTGCAGCATTTCGGTCGCGAACTGCGTGAGCTGCGCCGGGTCATAAGGCACCTCGGCAAGATCGAAGGCCGCCTGGTCTTCGATCAACTCTTGTCGCACCGCTTCGATGTCGAGCGTGTTGCCCTCGGTCGTGCGGATCCATCCGCTTCGCACCCAGCCGGCGAGCTGCTCAAAACCTTTGCGCTCGACCAGTACGTGCGGCATGTAGTAGCGGCCAAACACGTAGTAGTGGCCGTCCTCGACAAACACGCGCACCTTGGCGAAAAGGTCTTTCTTGAACGCCGCGTCCAGCGCGGCGATGCATCTTTTGCCCGCGAAGCGCTCGATTTTCAGCTCGTGGTCCGCGCAAGCGTCCCACTGCATCATGTTCATCCACGCCGCATCAGCGTTGACCCACACGTTGAGCCGCTTCGTTAGAAACTCACTGAGCGCCGCGGCCTGCACCTTGGCCACCGAGGCCATGCGCTGCATATCGTCCGGCTCGACGCTCACCCCATAGAGCGGGTTTGCTTTGCGCCAGGTCTTTTCGTCGAAGGGGTCGTCGCCCTCGTCGATCGTGTAAATAATTCCCCAGAAGGCGTCGTCGTCGTGGCTATTGCCCTCGACGCGATAGCCCATGCCGCCGTGCCGCTTCAGCACAGCGTTTAAAATCTTCGTTAAGTATTCGCGCTGGTCATAGCACACACCGGCGCGGTTCGACCCGGCCGTGGTGATCTTCCATATCAGCGGCTGCGCGCGGGATCCGGTACCGGAATCCAACACGTCGTGCACCGTGCGTGTCTTGTGAGCGTGCAGCTCGTCGATCAACGCGCAGCTCACATTCAAACCATCCAGCGTGCTGCCTTCGGCCGATAGCGGCAGAAACTTCGACGCTGTTTCCGGCACCGACAGAGAACGTGTCAACACATTCACGCCCCAATGCGCTCGGAACTCCCCGTCCATGCGGGCCATCTGCTGCGCAATGTCGAAGACGATGCGCGCCTGGTCCTGCGTGGTCGCTGCGGAATAGACTTCCGCGCCCCATTCGTTGTCTGCCGTCAGCATGTACGCACCGACGCCAGCCAGCTTTGTCGTCTTCGCGTTTTTGCGCGGCACTTCTTCGTACACGGTACGAAAGCGCCGCATGCCATCAGACTTGCGCACCCAACCGAACACGCACGCGAGTCCGAACTTCTGCGCAGGCTCGAGCTTGATCGGCTCGCCACCCCATTTGCCTTTGACGTGCCGCAACCGTTCGATATAGCTGCAGATCCGTGCGGCCTTTTCCGGCGCCCACGCAAAAGGATATTCCGGCTCGTTTTCGAACCGCGCCAAATCGTCTAGCTGTCGCTGGCACGAAGCCTTGACCCACTTGCAGGCGGGTATGACTTCGGCGACTACCTCGTGAGCGTAGTTAAGCGCTTCCGCGACATGGTCTACGTGAAATCGCCCCATCCGCCTTCTTTCGGCGCTTCCATGCCGGGCAGTTCATTCTGCTGACCAACGCCACGCGGATCGCTTTGCGTCACGCGCGAGCGCGCCGCCGGCGACATGCCGAACTCTGCGAGGAAGCCCTTCATTTGTTCCATCGACCGGTTGCGAATTTGCAAGGTGACGGACATCTGCTTGTAACCGGAAGGCGTGTCCCAGATGAGAGCAGCCTCGCCAGTCTTGTCTTGCTTTTCTTTGTTGAAAGCGGCGATGCGCCGCTCGGCCCAGATGAACGTGCCCCACGCGCTGCAGTATGCCGCGAGCGCCGCGCGATCAATTTCGGAAATCAATCCCAACGCCGCCAGGTGCGGCGCGATGCGCCCCCACTCTGCTCGTGCGTCTTTGCTCAGTTCTTTCGGACAAGGCGGAATCGCAACATCGGGCCGGACCACATCGTCCAGCAAGGACGCCATGCTTTTTTTGCTTGGGTTTCCCTTCAGCAAATGCACGTTTTGCGGCAACGGCCGCGGTCCTGGTTTCGCCATTTCAATCTCCTGATATACCCCCCCTTGCTATACCCCCCTCCCCTAACTCCCGGTCACAC
>DATEOW010000080.1:0-8735 GCA_035273665.1 Burkholderiales bacterium
TAAGAAGGGGTCGCAGATTTATGTCGAGGGCCGCATCCGCACCCGCAAATACCAGGACAAGGAAACCGGACAAGACCGATATTCCACCGAAATCGTGGCCGAATCCATGCAATTGCTCGGCAGCCGGCAAGGTCAAGGCGACGCGCCGCCAAAAGAATATAGCGGCGGCGGCGGCGGGGCTGGCGGAGGCGGTGCGAAGAAGGCCCCTGCAGGCGGTTTCGGCGATATGGACGACGATATCCCGTTTTAACTTGCATGAAGCCAATGCCCTTACAGAAGGAGCCTTTTGGCTCCTTTGTTTCGTGAGGCGGACCTGCGCCATATGAATATCGCAGATACGCCCCCGAAGCCCTACCGAACGGATATTCAGGCGTTACGCGGCCTTGCAGTCCTACTCGTACTACTGCATCACGGCGAAATAGGTCCGTTTCCGGCTGGATACCTTGGCGTCGATGTGTTTTTCGTAATCTCCGGTTTTCTGATTACGCGAATCGTGAGGGATTCGATCGAAGCGGGCGATTTCTCTTTCAAACAATTCTACTTCCGTCGCGCCAAACGTCTGTTGCCCGCGGCGTATGCAACTTTCTTTTTCACGGCGCTGATCGCGCCTTTTGTTTTAGGCGTGTTCGAGCTGAAGGATTTTGCCAAGCAACTTCTTGGCGCCGTGACCTTCACCGCTAACTTCACCCTATTGCGGCAAACGGGCTACTTTGAGGGCGCGGCGGAATTCAAGCCGCTTTTGCACGTTTGGTCACTAGCCATAGAGGAGCAATACTATCTGCTCCTACCCGCCGCAATGGTTTGGATACCTAGCAGATTTTGGCTGCGAGGGGCGATCCTCATATTGTTTGCCAGTTCGATCATCTGCCTCATTGCACTGATTCACGATCCGGCCGCGGCTTTTTATTTACTGCCAACCCGAGCCTGGGAATTGGCGATCGGCTCTATCGCTTCGCTTGGTGCATTTGAAACGCCCAGATGGCGCAGATTCTTTTCCCTGGTTTTTTGGCCGGCCCTAATTGCGCTCTTTCTGATTCCGATTTTCCCGCCGAGTCCGCTTCATCCAGGCCCGAGCGCCGTATTGATATGTGCGGCGACAATCATCGTGATATTGAGGCGACACCAATGGGCGAACTCCTCCGCTTCTGCCAAAGTCCTGGCGAAAGTTGGCGGTTGCTCTTATTCGCTTTATCTCGCGCATTGGCCCATATTGGCGTTCGTTAACAACGCCTATTTAGGAAAGACACCCTACGCGGCCCATGCCGCCGGCTTAATAGTTGGCGTGGTGTGCGGATACTTCCTGTATCGCTACATCGAGTTGCCTAGCAGGCGATCCGGATGGGTCCCTTCAAAGCGTCTCCTGGGCGCGACTGTCGCGAGTTCCGCGGGCCTTGTTTGTATCGCTTATGGCAGCGTTTGGGTGAGTACGATGGACGTCGATTACGAACATATGCGGCGATCCAACTACGGGTTTAGTCGAAGTTGCGAATTTGGCGACGCTTTCGTCCCCAAAGAGGAATGCCGAAATTCGCCGTCGCCGACTGTTCTCGTTTGGGGAGACTCTTATGCGATGCATCTGATTCCCGGCATTGCCGCTACAACGGACCGGGGCATTATCCAGGCCACTAGCAGTTTGTGCGGTCCTTTCCTGAACCTGGCACCCATGGACAATCGCCGAATCAATTTCGCTTGGGCGAAGGCTTGTTTGAACTTCAATGATTCGGTATTGGATTATCTCGCCGCGACGCCTTCAATTGAGGTTGTCGTTCTATCGAGCCTCTTTGTGCAATATCTAGATCCCACGTACGGTGGGCGCGCCTGGCATGTCGCGGTGCGTCAGGATGCGCAGACCGAAGAGCGCGCAATATCGATGAGTCTTGCTGTTGAGTCGATGGTTAATACTGTCGCCAGAATTCGCGCGCTGGGTAAACGGGTAATTCTTGTCGCACCGCCGCCTGCTTCCGGATTTGATACGGCCGAATGCTCTGAGCGGAAGACAACCGGTAAGCCGCTTTTGGGAGAGCTGCGCGAATGCCGCCTGGTGAGGGAGGAAGTAGAGGCGCATCAACACTTGGCCAACCAATTTTTGAACGAGGTCGAAGTGCAAACCGGTATGCGGGTCCTACGTTTCGATGACTTTCTTTGCGGACAACGGGATTGTTTGACGCGGTTAGACGGCATCCCAATTTATCGAGACGCGGGGCACTTTTCGTATGAAGGTTCTAAGGCGGTGGCGAAAAAAATGGGCTTAGGTGGCATGATCGCCAAGTGAGCAAAATCGGAACTCACGCCGGTCTTGAAAAGGCGAAAACGGCCCAAATCGTACGCGGCAGGGTGAATTGAAGCTATTTTGGCCGTGCCGAGATAATCCGCCAGCCTGCAATCAGTATAATTACCACCCAATAAAAGATCATTTCCGGAGCTCGTATGCCGATTTATGAGTACCAGTGCCAATCCTGCGGATTCCAAAAGGACTATCTGCAGAAAGTGAGCGATCCTGTCCTCTCCGACTGTCCCAAGTGCAGCAAGCCTAGTTTGCAAAAAATGTTGACCGCGGCGGGTTTTCAGCTCAAAGGCTCGGGTTGGTACGCGACCGATTTCAAAGGCACCAAGCCTACGGCGCCGGCCGCCGATTCGGAGACCAAAACCGCAGCGCCCGCACACAGCTGCGGCACGGGCGCCTGCTCGTCCTGTTCCTGAGCGCTAGGCCCGCTTGAAGCGCTATCTCATCACGGGCCTGATCGTTCTTATACCGCTGGCGATCACTTTCTGGGTTCTCGGTGCGATCGTGTCCACAATGGACCAATCGCTCGCGCTTTTGCCGCATGTGGCGCAACCCAAAACCTGGTTGGGTTACGATATTCCAGGGCTGGGCGTACTGCTTACATTCCTGATCATTCTTGGGACCGGCATACTGGCCTCCAACATCCTCGGCCAACGGCTTATGATTGGCGCCGAAAGCCTGGTCAAGCGTATTCCCGTGGTGAACACGCTTTTCTTCGGCGTGAAGCAAATCAGTGACACCTTGTTCAAACCCGGCGGCAAAGCTTTCCGCAAGGCGGTGCTGGTGCGCTGGCCGCACATGGACAGCTGGACGATCGGTTTCCTGACCGGCGTACCCGGCGGCGATGTCGCCAACCACCTAACTGACGACTACGTGAGTATTTATGTTCCCACCACGCCGAACCCCACCGGTGGATACTTCGTTATGTTGCCACGGCGCGATGTCATCGAGTTGCGCATGAGCGTGGATGAGGCATTGAAGTACGTGATTTCAATGGGCGTAGTGACGCCACAATTGAACAAGAAATAAAATCCCGTTTTCGGGCCTGTGCCCGCCTTTTCAAGATTCGGAAATATGCGAAGCCATTATTGCGCGCAAGTCGACGCGACCCAACTCGACGAGATCGTCACCCTTTGCGGATGGGCGCATCGACGCCGAGACCATGGCGGCGTCATATTCATCGATTTACGCGATAGGGCGGGGTTGGTGCAAATCGTGGTCGATCCGGACCGCGCACAAAGTTTCGCCATCGCTGAAACCGTACGCAATGAGTTTTGCCTGAAGGTTGTCGGCAAAGTGCGCCGCCGTCCCGCCGGAACGACGAACAAAAACATCCCATCGGGTGAAGTCGAAGTGCTTGCACACGATATCGAGATACTCAATCCGTCGGTTACGCCACCCTTTCAGCTTGACGAAGAAAACTTGTCCGAGACGGTGCGACTGACACATCGGGTTCTCGATCTTCGCCGACCCCAAATGCAGCATAACCTCATGCTGCGTTATAAAGTGACCATGGCCGTAAGGCGATATTTGGATGAACGGGGTTTCGTCGATATCGAAACGCCCATGTTGACGAAGTCGACGCCCGAAGGGGCGCGGGATTACCTCGTGCCCTCACGAGTGCATGAAGGTCAATTCTTTGCATTGCCGCAGTCGCCGCAGCTTTTCAAGCAATTGCTCATGGTTGCCGGTTTCGATCGCTATTACCAGATTACGAAATGTTTCCGGGACGAAGACCTACGCGCCGATCGTCAGCCGGAGTTCACCCAGATCGATTGCGAGACCTCCTTCCTAACGGAGCAAGAGATTCGCGACATCTTCGAGGGGCTGATTCGACATGTGTTCAAGCAGGTGCTCGACGTGGACTTGCCCGATCCTTTCCCGGTGATGCAGTTTGCCGATGCGATGCGCGACTACGGTTCGGACAAACCCGATCTGCGAGTGCCGTTGAAATTCACCGACTTGACGGATGCGATGAAGACGGTCGAATTTAAAGTTTTTCGTGCCGCGGCGGATCAAAAAGACGGACGTGTTGTCGCTTTGCGCATACCGGGTGGCGGGACGCTCTCACGCAAGGAAATCGATGACTACACCGCCTTTGTCGCGATCTACGGCGCGAAGGGCTTGGCGTATATCAAGGTCAACGACGCTTCGAAAGCGAACGAGGAGGGACTGCAATCCCCCATCGTCAAATTCCTTCCGCCGGAAGTGTTGAAAGTCGCGCTGGAGCGCACCGGTGCCCAGAACGGCGACTTGATTTTCTTTGGCGCAGATCGGGCGAAAGTCGTAAACGATGCTTTGGGCGCCTTGCGTGTCAAGATCGGGCACGAAAAAGGATACGCGGAGAAGAGCTGGCGCCCGCTGTGGGTTGTCGATTTTCCGATGTTCGAGTACGACGATGACGCGAAGCGCTGGAACGCTATGCATCACCCTTTCACCGCGCCTAAAGATGGCCACGAAGATTATCTCTCTACCGAACCCGGTAAAGCAGTCGCCAAGGCCTATGACATGGTCCTGAACGGGTGGGAGATGGGTGGGGGCTCCGTACGTATACACCGTGAAGATGTGCAATCAAAGGTCTTCCGCGCGCTCGGAATCGATGCAGAAGAAGCCAAGGCTAAATTCGGGTTTCTGCTCGACGCGCTGCAATACGGCGCACCGCCCCACGGCGGCCTCGCCTTTGGTTTGGACAGAATCGTGACCATGATGACGGGCGCGGAATCTATTCGGGATGTGATTGCGTTTCCCAAAACGCAGCGTGCGCAATGCTTGTTGACGCAGGCCCCCAGTCCCGTGGATGAGAAGCAGTTGCGAGAGCTACACATCCGGTTGCGCAATCCGGATAAGGTGGTCTGAAGGTGATTAAAGCGGCGCGACTTCTTTTGATCGCGCTGCTTGTATGCAGCCGCTTTGCCTGGGCGGGCACAGTTGATGACATCGCTGTAGAAGATCTGCCTGCCGAAGCGCAGCACACCCTAGCATTGATCAAGCGCGGCGGTCCTTTCCCTTATCCAAAGGACGGTAGCGTGTTCGGCAACTTCGAGAAGCGCCTGCCTTCGCAGCAGCGTGGGTACTATCGCGAATATACGGTGAGGACACCCGGCGCATCGCATCGTGGCGCTCGGCGCATCGTTGCCGGAGTGGGCGCTAAACTTCATCCGCACCCTAGTGGCGAGTACTACTACACTGAAGACCACTACGGATCCTTCCGGCGCATTCGGGAATAAAGGTGTCGTCCATGAACTATGAGCAAATGCTGAGTACGGCGGGCGAAGCGGGGATTTTTGCGGGGCCGCAAGATCGCGACGATCTTGCGGCGGCGGCAAGACAAACCGGCCTCAGTCTATGGGAGGTCGACCTCACGGGTGCGCGTACGAAGGCGGACATGTTGGAGCGTCTGCGGCAAACACTTCCGCTTCCGGAATATTGCGCAGACAACTGGGACGCTCTGGATGAAGCGCTGACCGACATGGCATGGGAGCAGGCCTCCGGCGTCGTGTTGATATTGAAGGGCTGCGGTGAGTTCGCACATGCAGATGCCGAAAGTTTCGAGACAGCGCTCGAGGTTTTCGACGCCGTCGCCGAAAGCTGCTACGACGAAGACATTCCTTTCTGGGTATTTATCGAAGGTGTCGACGCGGCGCAGTTCGATCTGCCGATCCTTGGCGAAGAGGAAGAATGACTGAGGGGCCTCCTTATAAGATCCCCCGCTCGGTACTGGTCGTCATTTACACACCAGACCTTCAAGTTTTGTTGATGGAGCGGGTACCGTGGCCGGGTTTCTGGCAATCGGTTACCGGAAGCGTTGATCGGATTGATGAACCGCTGCATGAAACGGCAGTACGGGAAGTCAAAGAAGAGACGGGCCTCGAAGCAACACGCTTTAAGCTGAGTGACTGGGGCATTGATAACCGGTATGAAATATTCAAGCAATGGCGCAGCCGTTATGCACCGGGTGTGACGCATAACGAGGAGCGGGTATTCGGTTTGTTATTGCCAGAACCCGTGGCCATCGAGGTCGCGCCGCGTGAGCACTACGGTTATGTGTGGCTGCCCTGGAAAGAGGCCGCGGATAAGTGTTTCTCATTGAGCAACCGCGATGCGATCCTAACGCTGCCGCAAAGACAAAATCCGGACTTGCTTGCTTAAAAGCGCCAATTTAGATGTGGGCAGAAAAATTGCCCCTCACTCGGTCATGAACTTACAAGTCGCTACTTACAACATCCACAAAGGTTTCTCCCAGTTCAACCGGCGGATGGTTTTGCACGAATTGCGCGACCGTTTGCGCGAGTCCAGCGCCGATATCGTTTTTTTGCAGGAAGTGCAGGGCGCGCATGCCTTACACGCGCGTCGGTATGAAGACTGGCCTGCCGCGCCTCAGTACGAATTTCTTGCCGATACGGTTTGGTCGGAATACGCCTATGGCCGCAATGCGGTCTACGATCACGGCCATCACGGCAATGCCATTCTTTCGCGCTACCCGATCGTTGCCATGGAAAATCAAGACATCTCGACCCATGCGTACGAAAGCCGCGGTTTGCTGCACTGTGAAATAAAAATACCCGGTACCGAGGTGAAGATTCATTGCCTATGCGTGCATCTTGCCTTGCATGAAAAAGGTCGGAAACATCAGATGTGCGCCATCATTGATCGCATTCGGTCAATGGTGCCCGAAGATGAACCGATGATCGTGGCGGGCGATTTCAACGATTGGCGCAACCGTGTCGCGCACCGTTTGGCGGACGAGTTGGGTATGCGCGAAGCGTTCCGCGATCATCGTGGTCGGCCGGCCCGCAGCTTCCCGAGTACGCTACCCATCTTCCGCCTCGATCGGATTTATGTTCGCGGTTTTACCGTGACGCATACCGAGGTGCATCATGGTCACCCCTGGTCGAAGATTTCGGATCATGCGATGTTAAGCGCCCAATTGCTCATGCAATCCAAAAGGCTGTGAGCGCTGCGGACTATCTTCCCGGCAATAAACTTACCCTGCTGCGTGACGGCGCCGAATTCTTTCCGGCACTTGAAGCAGCCATCGATTCCGCTCGCGTCCTTGTACATTTAGAAACCTATATCTTTGCCGAGGACGCAAGCGGCCGCCGGATCGCTCAAGCACTGATCAGTGCTGCACGCCGGGGCGTGACGGTCAGAATCATTGTCGATGCTTTTGGGTGCAAAAAATTTCTCTTCGAGTTGCGCGAGCAACTCATGGCGGCCGGCGTCGAGGTGCTCCTCTATCGGCCGGATATCACACCCTGGGATTTTCGGCGCACACGGCTACGTCGCTTGCACCGAAAGCTCGCAGTCATCGACGGTCGGATCGGTTTCGTCGGGGGTATCAATATCATCGACGACATGCATACACCCCGACAAAAACCGCCGCGGCACGACTATGCAGTGGAATTTCGAGGGCCTTTGCTCAAACCGCTTTGCGAGGAAGCGGACTCGTTGTGGCGGATCGTCGCTTGGGCGAACTTTCGTCAAACTTGGGCCTTGAGAAGCGATACCCAGTTCGATGCGACACCTTGCGGGACACAACGCGCCGCTTTCGTTGTGCGGGACAATTTGCGCCATCGATCCGATATCGAAGATGTCTACCTCGAAGCGATTCGTGGGGCAAAAACAGAAATCATTATCGCTTGCGCCTATTTTTTCCCGGGCACGGAATTCCGGCATGCGTTAATGGAAGCGGTGGCCCGGGGGGTGCGCGTCATCGTACTTTTGCAGGCCCGCGTCGAATATGCATTGCTTCATTACGCCTCACGCGCGCTGTACGGCGCGTTGCTCGAAGCGGGTGTGGAAATCTACGAGTACAACAAAAGCTTTCTGCATGCCAAGGTTGCGGTGGTTGACGGTCACTGGGCCACGGTGGGTTCGTCGAATATTGACCCCTTCAGTCTCCTGCTCGCCCGCGAAGCGAATATCGCTGCAGACGATGAAGCCTTCGCCTTGGAGTTGCGGCAAAGCTTGGCGGAGCACATGAACCAAGGTGCGGCGGCCGTATTGCCGGAACGTTGGCGCCAGAAACCGTTAGGGTTGCGTGTGCGTATCTGGATTGCGTACGGGGTATCCCGTGTGTTGATCGGGTGGTTCGGCTATGGCGGCCGACATTGATCGGCTATTCGAGGGTCGCTTCGAGATCGCGTAGCGATTCCAGTCGATCCTTGGTCAGCCGCATTTTGCACTCCGCTACGCGTACGTTCAGCCACTCGCTTTGACCCGAACTGGCGAGCGCTTCGATAATGCAAAACTGATTGCGGTATTGCAACCAAGGCGCTTGCGAAGCCCTGAGTTCGCGCGCCGCAATGCTGCCTTTGGTTCGCTCACTGGTGCGCATCTTGATGCCAAGTTGATAGAGCTGACGATCCACTGCCACTTCCAATTCTTTTAAATCCGGCGTCAGGCAAGCAAGTTCGCCTTTGGGCGTCCCGCTTTGGCATTTGATTGGGGC
>DATEOW010000081.1:0-3648 GCA_035273665.1 Burkholderiales bacterium
GACCGTAAAGCCGGCGCATTTGGCATGCACAGCGGCGAAATCGAAGCGGCGCCGCGTAGCTAGTTGCGCTTAGTCGTCCGGCGTTGCGTTGATGCGGTGAATACTCAAGTCCGCGCCGTTGAATTCTTCTTCTTCAGTCAAGCGCAAGCCGACCATCGCCTTGAGCAAACCGTAGACCAGCACGCCGCCAATCAGCGCGACGACAATACCGAGCAGCGTACCCGTCAATTGCGCGCCGAAAGTTACCCCGCCCAGACCGCCTAAGGCGGTCGCCCCGAAGATCCCCGCCGCGATCCCGCCCCATGCGCCGCACAGGCCGTGCAGCGGCCACACGCCAAGCACATCATCGATGCGCCAGCGGTTTTGCGCGACCGTAAACAGATAGACGAAAATAACGCCCGCGATGACACCGGTGACAAGGGCACCCAAGGGATGCATCACATCCGAGCCTGCGCAAACCGCGACTAAACCAGCCAGCGGGCCGTTATGGACAAAGCCCGGATCGTTGCGTCCAGCGATCATGGCGGCGAGCGTACCGCCCACCATCGCCATGAGCGAGTTCATCGCGACGAGCCCGCTGATCTTGTCGATGGTCTGGGCCGACATGACGTTGAAACCGAACCAGCCGACCGCAAGAATCCATGCGCCGAGCGCCAGAAAAGGAATGGAGGAAGGCGGATGCGCGGTCATGCCGCGTCCGTCCTTGTGATAGCGCCCCGTACGCGCGCCCATGATGACCACCGCCGTAAGACCCAACCAGCCGCCTATCGTATGCACGACGACCGATCCGGCAAAGTCATGGAACGGCGCACCCATCTTCGCTTCGATCCAGGCCTGCACACCGTAGTTAGCGTTCCAGACGATGCCCTCGAAAAAGGGGTAGATCAAGCCGACGATCAAGGCCGACGCACAGAGTTGCGGATAGAAACGCGCCCGCTCGGCAATGCCCCCTGAGATGATCGCCGGAACGGCCGCGGCGAAGGTCAGCAGAAAGAAGAATTTGACGAGGTCATACCCATTGCGCGCCACCAGCGTTTCAGCGCCGCCGAAAAAATGCGTGCCATAGGCGATGCCATAGCCGATGAGGAAATATGCCAAGGTCGAAACGGAAAAATCGCAGAGGATTTTGACCAGTGCATTGACCTGATTCTTGGCACGGACCGTACCGAGTTCCAAGAAGGCAAAGCCCGAATGCATGGCAAGCACCATGATCGCGCCGATGAGAATGAACAGCGTATCAGCGCCGGTTTTAAGCGTTTCCATGAATTTTCCCCCTCGGATATTTCTATTTTTACTGGCGCCGGATCATAGCATCGAGCCTTCGGACTTGAATACAAGGCGTCTTGACCGCTTTGCTTGGCACAGGCAGGCTGCATGAATGCCTGTCTGGCTCGAATCGGATACGCCCTTCCCACCGCTCGACACAGCGCTTCGCGAGCCCAATGGCCTGCTCGCCGTGGGCGGCGACCTTTCGCCTCAACGTTTGCTGGAGGCTTATCGTCAAGGCATCTTCCCTTGGTATTCCGAAGGCGATCCGTTGCTCTGGTGGAGCCCGGACCCTCGCATGGTGCTCTTTCCACCGGAATTGAAAGTATCGCGCTCCCTAGTCAAAACCTTGCGCAACAAAGACTACGAGGTGCGATTCGATAGCGCGTTTGCCCACGTCGTGGCCGGATGTGCGGGACCGCGACGCGGCGCAAGCGGGACGTGGATTCTCGATGAGATGCAAGCTGCCTATGAGCATTTGCATGCGCTGGGCTATGCCCATTCGGCCGAAACCTGGATCGACGGCAAGTTGGCCGGCGGGCTTTATGGCGTGGCGATCGGGCGCATGTTCTATGGCGAATCGATGTTCAGTTTGGGCCGGGATGCATCAAAAATCGCTTTTGTTCATCTTGTACGCGCGCTGGAACAAACAGGATTCGGCATGATCGATTGCCAGATGCATACCGGTCATTTGGCCTCCTTTGGCGCCCGGGAGATCCCTCGAGCGGAGTTCGCCGCGCGGCTGTCAGAATTGATACACTGTGAACCGCAGCCGGGTTCCTGGCGCCTCGGTCTGCCGTCCGCTTCCTGAGTTGGGCGTTCTAGTTGCAAGTAGCGTGGAGCCATGTCGCAACTCAACGACTTACCGCATGCCGTCCTGCAGTTTTATGTGACGGCGCCTTATCCCTGCAGTTATCTGCCAGGCAAGCTGGCGCGTTCTCAGGTCGCTACCCCTAGCCATCTGATCGGGAACGAGCTGTATAGCGATCTGGTGCGCATGGGTTTTCGGCGTAGCGGTATTTTCACTTACCGACCCTATTGCGACACTTGCCGCGCCTGTGTCCCCGTGCGTATTCCCGTCGCCGAATATCAGCCCACGCGCGCCCAGCGGCGTTCGCTGCGCAAAAACGAGCATTTGCAATCCCATGCGCTCGGCCTGCGTTTTCGCCTGGAGCATTACGCGCTTTATCTACGCTATCAAGCGGCGCGCCATTCCGGCGGCGGCATGGACCAGGACAGCCGCGATCAGTATTCGCACTTTTTGCTCCAAAGCCGGGTCAATTCTCGCTTGATCGAATTCCGGGACGAGATCGGCCGCCTGACCATGGTGAGCATCGTCGATCATTTGGACGACGGCTTGTCCTCGGTTTACACCTTCTTCGATCCGGAATTGGAAAACGCGAGTCTCGGCACCTACAACATCCTGTGGCAGATCGAGCAATGCAAGGCCATGGGCCTGCCTTATCTCTATCTCGGCTATTGGATCCGCGACAGCCGCAAAATGGCGTACAAAGCGCGCTTTCAGCCGATCGAAGGCCTGATCGATGGCCTTTGGCGCCGCCTGACCCCCGAGGAAATCTGAGTCGAGCCGGTGCGCTGTTAAACTCGCGCCCCATGCTTTACGCCTTCGCTCGACCCCTCTTTTTCCGCATGGATGCGGAACGCGCACATGAGCTCGCGCTCAATGCCGCGAAATTGCATGCCTGTCTCGGCTCCCCTGGCTTACCGGGCAAAGCGATTCCCACCAAAACCGTTCGGGTCATGGGACTGGAATTCCCCAATCCCGTGGGCCTTGCGGCAGGACTCGACAAAAACGGGGAATACATCGATGCGCTCGCGGCAATGGGCTTCGGCTTCATCGAAGTGGGCACCGTCACACCGCGACCGCAGCCGGGCAATCCCAAACCCCGCCTTTTCCGTCTGCCCGACGCGCAGGCCATCATCAACCGCATGGGTTTCAACAACCATGGGGTCGATCGCTTGGTCGCAAACGTACGCGCAGCACGTTACAAGGGCGTTCTCGGCATCAATATCGGCAAAAACTTCGATACGCCCGTCGAACGCGCAGCGGACGATTATCTCGCGTGCATGGACAAGGTCTACGCACTGGCCTCGTACATCACCATCAACATCTCGTCACCCAACACCAAGAATTTGCGCCAGTTGCAGCAAGCGGATGAACTAGCCGGCCTGCTCGAACAAATCACCCGCAAACGCGACGAACTCGAAGCGCAGCACCACCGGCGGGTGCCGCTTGCATTAAAGATCGCGCCCGATCTTGATGACGAAGGCATCGACGCCATTTGCGCGGCATTGCTGCGCTTCGGCATCGATGCCGTGATCGCCACGAACACCACGCTGTCGCGCGACGCAGTAAAAGGC
>DATEOW010000082.1:0-2412 GCA_035273665.1 Burkholderiales bacterium
GACCGCTTGCTCGGGCGCACCGATAAACCCCGTGGGTCCAACGACGACTTGTACGACATTCACAGGCTTGCCTGCGCGCTCATCCAGATTGACGCGGAAGCTACCGGTAAAGTTATCGAGAATCAAACTCCCGCGGTTAAGCGATTGCAGCAGTAACACTTGCTTTACTTCAGACTGGGTTTCGGCCGACGCGGCGCTCACGAAAAGTAAGCCGGCCAACAAAGCGCATCGCACGGCGTCGCGCGTGCCGTCAAGCATTGCCCGATGGCTTGAGATCCAGCGCACTTACTTTTTCATGAGCTGGTCGTAGATCAGCTCATAGGATGCAGGAGAAATCGCCATCGCACCGTGCAAAGGACGATCGAGGCTAATGATCACGAAGAGCACCATCGCCACAAATCCGGCCAACCCCAACGCAAGAATGGCCTGAAAGCGCACATCCTCGACAGGGAAAAAACAAACGAGCAGCAGGCAACCCATCGCTCCGGGTAGAAGAACGGCCCACATCACGCCCGGCAATCGGCCGTTGTTTACCACGTCAATCCGCTGGCGGCGCGCTTCGACCACGCCTTTGTAAGAGCCCAGTGTCTCCGCATGCAGAATGCGTTGTGCGTCGGAAGCAGGCTCGAAGCTGAACAACTGCGACTGAAAGCGGATCATCCACTCGGTTCCAGTGCGCGGAATCCGAGCCTGTCTTTGCTCCGGCCAGTCTTCCTTAATGATTTGGTTCGTATAGCCGCGCAGCACCTCCTGCATCCCATCGCGCACCGGTTGCGGATAGCCATCCAAGTCGCGCCACAGGCTTCCAATCGCTGTTGCTTCCTTGGAGACGACGTCCGTTACCTGAGAGTGTTTCGTCCAAACGCTGACCGCTGTCAGGGCGGCGACTAGTCCATAAAACACCATCGCCGACTGCAACACCGCAGCGCCGTAGAAAAGCGAAGCATTAGTGTTGAGGTTGAGTCGGGGCGCTATCCTTCGTCGGATGACCCATAGACTCGCGAGCGAGAAGCCCATCAGCCAGACGTTTAACAGGATCGCCAGGGCCCATAACGGCAGCGAAAACAGAAAATCGATCATTTGGCTTTGAACCTCCCCAGGTTGCCGGGGATGGCCGGCGCCAATACCGATTACATCACGACTCGGTCAGGTTGCAGCGAACCGGACGTTTAATTATTTCTTGCCCGCGCCATTCGGGCATGCAATGGCCTCATGGCGATGCATATTCTTTTCGAAGCGATCCTTCAACATCCGAAGCAGCAGTCTATGGATTCACATCAGCTGGGACAATGCTCGTCTTAACCCACGATGACATTGCCGCAACGGTCTCCGCCTCAACGCCCACGAAGCCGTGCGAGGTGAATGCATTGCAAAGCCCGCCTCTTTCCGGTCCGCCACCACGAACGGTGACGAGCGGCGCTCGGCTCTTAATGGCGAAGGCTTGCGCATCCCGGTAGGGCGTATGGTCACAGGGATCGCTTTCGTGGTGGACCCAGAGCAAAGGCGTATTGAGATCTGTCCACTTCACCCTGGAGAGTCCTGGGCCATTGCGTGTCGGATGGAACAGCGTAGAGGTCAGGATCAAGCGATTCGCTCTGCCAGTACTCATGCCGGCAGCATGATAGGCGCTGACGGAGCCCTCGCTAGTCCCGACATATGTCCAGTCTTGCACGTTAAACAAGCGTGCTATCTCGCCGAGCAGCGCATCCACATCGGCACCATAACGCGCGCTTTCGCGAAAGGTCTGAGGGAAGGTCCCCCACTGGTCGGAAGGCGCGTCGATCACAACAGTCAGAGTGTCATCATCGAGCCAGTGTTCCCTCGACCGCACCAGGAAGTTGCCTCTCAACTCAAACCGAGGTTCCCCTTGCTCGACCCGGAGCTTCACGATACCCGGATAGCCGGGAAACAGTGCGATGGCATACCTGAATTTCGATACTCCGTGACGATGCGTCACGAGTCCCGAAACCGAATAGTCGTCACGCTGCACGGTCACGACACGGTCGACATATGTGTTGCGAGCCGTATTCGCCGACTGTGCACTCGCCGGGACGGCCACGGTGAGACAGAGCGCTGCGACTAAGCGCCAAATATTGGTGCCGGCGAGAGTGACGAGCGATTCGCAAAAAACCAGATTCACCAAAGGGCCGTCGAATACTTTTGACGACTGACAGCCTGTGTGGACTCGGAGGTCAGGCCTCACGCCGCCACCACAACGCCCCAATTGAGAAGGCGGGAATTGGAATAACTACAGACAAGATGCGCGACCACATTGGAATCGGAAGTTCGTAGGGCAGAAGATTGCTGGTCATTGAGAAAACCGATACCAAAGCGCCGGCGATTACCGCGCTAACGAGAGAGTTTGTCGGGTCAAGGCGTGTGCTCCAGTAGCCGCCGGGTGCTAAGCAAAAA
>DATEOW010000083.1:0-20560 GCA_035273665.1 Burkholderiales bacterium
GTCATGAAGATATCGGGACGGCAGGCGTTTTCGCATTTCCTGCAGTTGAGCTTTAACGGCTTCGCTGAGCGGCCGGTCCGGCGTTTTGAGCACAATCATGAACGGTACTTTGAATGTGCTGTAGATGCGCACATCGCGCGGGAGTGCGGCGGAAAATCGTTGATAGTCGGCAAGTTCGAAAGAGGCGCGCAGGGATCGCTCGTAGTCCAAAGAAAAGATGTGCGGCTGTCGGTCGCAATTCATGTAAGCGAAATAAAGCACCGACCGCAGATTTTTCAGCCGCCCAAAATCCGCAAGATAAAGCGCGCCGCCCGGCCGCAATACACGGCTGATCGCAGCGAAACATCGATGCAAGTGATCATGCGTCGGTAAATGATGCAGCGCCAAGGTGCTGATGACTGCGTCCACGGAGTGATCGGCAATGCTGCTTAACGCGGTGATGTCGTCCTGATGTACTCGCACGTTACGCAGTTTGAGTGCATCCAGATGGAGGGCTGCATCCGCCAACATTGACGTGGATAGATCGACTCCCTGAAATTCCGTTTGAGGATTCAGCGCGGCGACCTGCCCCAACTGGGTGGCCGGTCCGCAGCCCAAATCCAGCACTTGCCGACAACCGTGGATCGTTCGGGTGATCAATGCGGTATGGAAGAGATAATTCGCGGACATGGTTCCGTCAATACGGCCCGCTTCGCTATAGGCGGCGACCTGCGCCGGGTCATCCATAACAAGGTCCGGCTCGGGCTCGCGCGGGAATTGGCGTTTACCGAAAATTTCTCGCGCCATGACTGGCAGCAGCGAAAGACGTGGAAGACGCATGTGTAATGCCTCGCGAAGGAGGCCGATGATACTATCAACGCCCCTCGCTCGGACCTCACTCATGGTCAAAATTCCCGCGGGAATACGCAATGTTTTCGTTGGCGCCGGCGCCGATCTCTCGATCGCCTTTCGCAATGTGCTGCGACACCGCCGCAGGAGCCTGAGCGGCATCTCATCCGTATCGTTCGGCATCATTGCGCTCCTGCTTGCCGCCGGTTTCATCGAATGGACTTTTTGGGCCATGCGGGAAGGCACCATTCGCTCCGGTCTAGGACACGTCCAGATCATGCGAGAAGGTTACTTGGAGTCGGGCCGCGCCGACCCGTTCGCGTTTCTTCTGCCGAACGATTCGCCCGAACGCAAACGGATCGAGCAGTCGGAGGGCGTGAAAAGCCTTGCGCCCCGCTTGTCTTTTTCCGGGCTTATCAGCAAGGGTGAGTCGACGCTCTCATTCATCGGCGAAGGGATAGACCCCGCGAGAGAAAGCGGCTTGGCCACGGCAATGCGCTTTAGCGCGGGCGGGCCGCTCGCAGATGACGATCCCAATAGCGTCATCCTTGGCGAAGGTCTCGCCGCCAACTTGGGCGCGAATGTCGGCGATACGGTGATCTTGCTCGCCAATACGCGCTCTGGGGGAATGAATGCGGTCGAGGTCAAGGTTAAAGGGATCTTTAACACCTCAAGCCAGGCCTATGACGAAGCCGCGCTGCGCTTACCACTTGCCACCACGCAAAATTTACTCCGCGTAAAGGGCGTGCATCTTTGGGTGCTGCTGCTCGAGGAGACTCGCCTCACTGAATCGACCGTTGCCTCACTGCGCAACAACTTTCCCAATGCTGGCCTTCAGTTCGTCCCCTGGTCGGACCTTGCCGATTTTTATAACAAGACTGTGGTCCTTTTTTCCAAACAAGTGCGCGTCATGAAAGTCATCATCGCCCTCATCATCATCCTCAGCATTTCGAACACGCTGACAATGAGCGTGTTGGAGCGCACCAGTGAAATAGGCACCTGTTTGGCCCTCGGCAATCGGCGCCTTCAAATCATTCGACAGTTTTTGGGCGAAGGTTTTGCGCTGGGGATCGTGGGCGGAATCGTCGGCCTGCTCGCAGGAGGTCTTCTCGCCTCACTGATCTCCGCGATCGGGATACCGATGCCGCCACCGCCCGGAATGGCGCGTGCGTACACCGGCGAAATCCGCCTCACAACAGGGCTCGCCCTTGATGCGTTTGTGCTGGCAGTGCTTACCACGCTTGCCGCAAGCATCTACCCCGCATGGCGCGCTTCAAAAATGGAAATCGTGGACGCCTTGAGACACAGTCGGTAACCACAGATGATTTCCGAAATATTCCGTCTTTCGCTGCGTAACATTCTGCGGCACAAGCTCCGTACCGCCATGACGCTTGCGGCAATCGTGATGGGCGTTGCCGGCCTCATCATCAGCGGCGGTTTCGTACAAGACATCTTCAAACAGTTGGGCGAGGCGATTATTCATTCCCAGACGGGGCATATTCAAATCGCAAAAACTCAATTTTTCGGCAGTGGGTCGCGCAGACCGCATGAATTTTTAATCGAAAACCCGCAGCCGTTGCAGCAAAGCATAAGGACGCTGCCGCAAGTGGAATCGGCGATGGGCCGTTTAAAGTTCGCCGCACTGATCAACAATGGTCGGACCGATTTCGCGGTGGTCGGCGAGGGCGTCGAACCGGATGCAGAAGCCAAGCTCGGCTCTTTCGTCGATTTCATCGCGGGCCGTGCGCTGACCGGGAAAGATTCTAACGGCATCGTCGTCGGAGAAGGCGTTGCGCAAGCGCTGCAATTGGCGCCCGGCGACAGCATCACCCTGCTATCGCAGACACCCGAGGGTGCGATGAACACGTTGGATTTCGATCTCATCGGTGTGTTTCGAAGCTTCAGTAAAGATTATGACGCGCGTACCGTCCGAATCCCGCTAGGTGCCGCCCAGGAATTGATCTCCACCCCGGGCGTGAATGTCATTGTGGTCGCCTTGAAAGACACTCAGGACACGCTCAGCAGCGCCCAGCAGATTGAGCGCTTGATCGAGGGCAAAGGTCTTGATGCGCGTCGCTGGGATGAGCTGAGCGATTTTTATCATAAGACCGTCGAGCTCTATGGGCGGCAATTCGGTGTGCTACAGCTCATCGTCCTGGTCATGGTTCTCTTGAGCGTAAGTAACACCGTCAACATGACGGTGTTTGAACGACAAGGTGAATTCGGGACGATGCGTGCCATCGGAAACGGCAAGAAGCGCGTCTTCAGTCTTGTGGTGGTTGAAACGACTTTGCTCGGATTGATCGGCTCACTGATCGGCGTGTGCGTGGGGGTCGGCCTTGCCCTCTTCATCAGCTCAATCGGGATTCCCATGCCGCCCCCGCCGAATTCGAACGTGCCTTACACAGCGCTTATTCAAGTTTCCCCTCACGTCACCGCGACTGCCGCACTCGTTGGCGTTATGGCTGCAGCCATCGCCTCTATTTTTCCCGCGTGGCGCATTACCCGCATGCCGATTGTTGACGCGCTCCGGCACAATATTTGAGCGACTGTCGGCCCGCACCTACCCCAAGTAAGTCTATTCCGTCAGACAGTTAGCGACGTCGACGTTTTTTACGTCCCTTTTTAACGACGGGTTTTTTTACAATGTGATTGTAAAAATCTGTCAAGACATTGATACTGCAGGGCAATTTTAACGGGCCTATCGCTTGCTGATAGGAGCGCGTCCTTCACAGCGCCTTACGAGTTGAAAAAATCCATGCGCAATCCTCGCTACCTCGCCCCCTTCGTTGATGACAATTTCCTCTCCTCTTCTCCTACACGAATCGCCGGTTCAGACGATCTCAATATCAAAGATTTTCAAACCGGTTTGCATGTCATCGTGGCTCAGTCGCCGGAAGACGTGGCGGCAGCACAACAACTAGTGGCACAAAGATACGCTTGGCGCGGCTACAACACCGAGATTTCCACTGTGAAAGCCGGTGATTCCGTCACGCTGATCGCGAAGCAAGGTGATGATACCGTCGGCACCTTAAGCGTTCGCTTCGATTCCGAGCAAGGGCTCAGCGCCGATGAGATCTTCGGACCGGAAGTCGACTCGCGCCGACATAAAGGCGGCAGGGTGTGCGAGCTGACGCGTCTCGCGATCTCGACCGGAATCAAGTCTTCCGAAGTGCTGGGGTTGTTAGTCCGGCTCTCATTCATGGTGTGTCGTGGTCTGCGCGCCGCGACCGATGTATTTATCGAAGTAAATCCGCGTCATGAACGTTTCTATCGCCACATTCTCGATTTCAACGTGGCCTCCGATCGCCGCATTTGTCCGCGCGTGAGTGCACCGGCAGTGCTATTACATCTCGATCTGTGCGGCCTGGAGCGTAGCTTGCAAAAGCTAATGAACTGCTACGCGCCCGAAGAAATTCCGCTGGCCGCTTAGTTAGAAGTCGTAGCGTAGTTCGGCGTAAACACGATCCCGGTTCGCAAAATTCCCGAAGAAGCGATCCCGCGGCCCAGCGAAAATGTCCGCGCCAAACGCGAGCGTTGCGTTCCGGTCGAAATACCAGTTCAAGCGCGGGCGAATCAAGCGATCCGCCCCGCCGGAAAAGCTTTGAATCCAGAGAATCTGCGGCTCCAGAGTCGGTGTGATTTTGGTACTCAATAGAATACTTCCACCGACCCCGTCCGTACGCGGGGCGATATCGTCCTCGTCCCCGGAGACAATCCGCTGGAACGCCTGCACATTTAGCCGCGTATCGTGCGGCAGACTGAAATCGAAACTCAGCACATAGTCGAAGCTATTCCGCTTCTGCACACCGTCGGCATCCGTAAGCGTCGTAACGTTATATGCCTGTCCCTTTGTGTACACCGCCTCGGCGCGCAAAACAAAATCGCCGAAGTCTTTGCTCAAGGTAGAGCCGGCTTGCCAGATGCGGCCGTGTCGTGGCGTGAAGACTGTGTCAGCCCCCTGAACCTCTCGATAAAACGCTGGGGTCGTACTGAAGCTCCGATAGTAGAAGGCAGCCAAGTCCCAGCCGTTCATCAAGGTGTTCATTCGTAGCCCATAGGCCGAATTGGCAAGTGTGTGGGACGGCTCATCCTGCGATGCGAACCGCACATTGGGACCGACTGCGGCCTCACCGATTCGCCCCGCAGGGTAAAAATCGGCTCCGAATTCACCGATCTCATCGACCGTCTGAACCGGAATCCAAATCGCTTCGGCATGGAAGTCGCCTTCGAAATATTCCGCTCTCGCGGCCCACTGCGGGATTCGAAGAATGTCGAAGCTCGGCAGGATGAACTCCCGCATGTCACGCGCCGAGACGACATCGGCAAAGAAAAGCCCAACGACTTCGCCCCAGACGATTTGTTGACGACCGATACGGAATTCCAAACCGGCAGCGCTGAAATCGACGTAGTTTTCTCTCAGGAAGAAATCCAGTTGCTGATCGTCCTGCACGCGGTCGGGATAAAAGTCCGAAGTCATATAGACCGGATCGGCATCGATGCGCGCCGAAATCTTGTATTTCAGTCCTTCGAGATTGCCTTGCCCGTTGATCTGGAGGCGCGATACGGCGCGGGACCAATGGCTTGGCTCCGCGTACGTATAAGCAAGTTCTTCCTTGAAGAAGCCACTCCACTTGATGCTGTTCTGAGCGGTATCAACCGCAGGAAGTGCGGTGGTTTGCGCGGGTGCCGCCGGCTGCGCAGGCGGCGTAATACCGAATAATTCGTCCCGCGATGCCGGCGCCGCTGCGGGCGCAGGCTTGGACGGCGTGGTGCCGAACAACTCATCCTTTGACTGAGGCAAGTTGGGCTTCGGTGCCGGCTTAGCGGGGGCCGGTGTAGTGCCGAACAACTCGTCTTTGGATAAGGGAAGATCCGTCGACTTGGATTTGCCGGTTTTCGCCTGCGCGAATTGATGGTCGATGTGATCGAAGCCATCCGCTGCGGCGGCCCCTGCATTCATGACGAGCAGCGCTTGCCCAAGGACCAGGGCGATGTGTCGACGTTTTAAAAGCTTCAATTGATTCCCCCTTCTTTAGGCACCCGGGGATGCAGTTGATGCACCCGCCGCCGGCGTTCGTCCACGACCAACCATTTGCTGCTCGTGCGAATGCCGAGTCCTCGCACACGTCCGTCTTCGATACGGACGAGGCGATCGGCCTTGGCCATTACCTTCTTATCATGCGTCGAAAAAATGAAAGTGGTCTTGAAGGACAGGTTGATGTCCTTCATCAAAGCCAGAATACCTTCGCCGGTTTTGTGGTCCAGATTAGCGGTCGGTTCGTCGGCAAGCACCACTTTGGGATGCGTCGCCAACGCGCGCGCGATCGCAACGCGCTGACGTTGCCCGCCCGATAGCTGGTTCGGCCGATGCGAAGCGAATTTGGACAATTGCACGATCTCCAGAAAATGCGCTACCCGGCGTTTGCGTTCCGCTTTATCGAGCTCGCGCAATTGTAGAAGGGGGTACTCCACATTCTCGGCCGCCGTCAGCACAGGCAGTAAGTTGAATGTCTGAAAAACGAAACCGATTGTGTGTGCCCGCAAATCCGCCAGTTGGTCCGCGGTCCGTCCGCTGACGTCTTGGTCGTCAATGAAAATTCGCCCGCTCGTCGCAGTATCGATGCAGCCGATCAAATTCAGGAGCGTGGACTTGCCGCTTCCTGAGGGCCCCGCGATCGCAAGAAAGACGCCGGGTTCGATATTCAAATTGATATCCTGCAACGCCGTTACGCGTTGATCGCCCAGCATGTACTCCTTTGAAACCTTTTCGACGCGAACCAGACTCATCGCATTGTCGCTTTTGTTTTGTGGTCTTATAGGTAGATTGTTCGAGAAATCATGTGCTTTTGCAATCAAGTAGAACTGCAATCGCCCCGTCTTTGTGTCTTATTCCGCCGATCCACTCACCGAGCAATCAATCGCGTCGGCCCAAGCCGAGCCCTTTGCAACACTTGGAATACGACTTGGGAAACCGCCTTGCTTGATGTCTGTCCTATACTCGCCGCTACCGAGGTACCGCAACATGCAAGTGAAACGCCTAATTCCCACCATTCTTGGCCTTTTCCTGCTCATCGGGACGCCGCTCCACGCGCAAGACGATTCGCAAGACCTGGCCCGCGCCATCGTCGAGAAAGCCGATCTCGCGCGGTTTCCGCAAGAAGGTTTTGAGGTTGTCGTGGCGATCAATACGCATACGCCGGGCGGAGACACCGAATCCCGCAAGTTCAAGGTCCTTTCCAAAGGAAACGAGAACAGCATCGTCATGATCCTGGAGCCGGCCTCTGAAAGCGGTCAGATCATGTTGATGAAAGCCCGCGATCTGTGGGTTTTCCTACCCAACGTTTCCCAGCCCGTCCGTCTTGGCCTAAGCCAACGATTAACCGGTCAAGTCGCAAACGGCGACTTGGCTCGAGCGAATTTTGCCGGTGACTACACACCCAAACTGTTGCGCACGGAAGAGGCTGACGGCGAGAAGTGCTACGTGCTTGAACTAACGGCCGTTGATCGCGGCGTCACATACGGTCGGGTGATCTATTGGGTACGACAGGGAAATTACTGGCCGCACAAGGCCGAGTTTTATTCCTTATCCGGACGATTGTTGAAAACCGCTCGCTATCAGAATTTCGAAACGATGGGTGAGCGAGTCAGGCCAACGCGTCTGCTGATGGAAGACGCCTTACGTAAAGGCGAGCAATCCACCTTGGATTACAGCGAGCTTCGCCTGCGCGACCTGCCGGACAAAATTTTCAGTAAGGACTATCTCAAACGCCTGCAGTAAGCCCTCAGGGTTGAGGGACATCGAGTTCGGCGAGCCGCTGCAGAATGCCAACCTCTTCTTCGAGCGAAAAGCCATAGGGAAATAAGGAACGCTCCTGTGCAGCAAGCTCCGCCTTCCCGCCAAAACGCGCGACACCTTCGCCGATCTTATCGAACGCGATGCCCAGCAATACCGCCGGCGCCTGTACGCGCTGATTCATACGTTCTGGACCAATCGGTTCGAACTGCAGTGCACGCCGATAAAAGGCGACGTGCCGGGGATTGACCTCAATGACCGCGAACTTGAAGCCACGCACCTTGGCGGCGTAAAGATAGGCGGTATGGAACAGGCCAGCCAAAACCGGCTTGCTTGCCGCAGCCACGTCGACAGCTAAGCGAGTGAACTCGCAGACCCGACAGCCAGCGTGGCGCAATTCGTTTAGCTCGTCACTGTAGAGGTCGTCGGAGGCCAAGCCCTCTTCGGAATCGAGGCGAATGCTGACCGTGCCCACGATCTTGCCTTCGTCGTAAGCAAGGAAAGTGAAAAGATTAGGGTCCTGGGTGGCCTTGGGAATTAAATAGCCGCGATCGGTATATCGTCGGCCGACAAGCCCGGTGGCTTCGCGACGAAAACCGGCGGATTTGGCCAATCTGATTTTGAAGGCCGGCTGATGGTCGGGCTCGCCTTCCAGGGCCGACGTATCCGGTTCGGCGACAGTTAAGCTGCGGAAGCGAAAAGCGGGATCGAGCGCTTCAGCGCTAAAGATGGTTTGTCCGCTGCGGTCGTTCCGGGACACCGGCTCTTCTGAAGCCGGCGCGGGCGCCTCAGAAGGATTGCCCGCTTGAAGGACGCGCACATCCTGAGCGGACGCGTCACCCTTCAGCCATTTCAACAATGTTTCCTTCATGGGCATATGCTCCCGCCGGCCGTGTAGGACATTTTTGCTATGTGACCGGAATTAATAAATGCTGCGCTCTTGTTCTACAGCACTTAAGGGAGGCTTTCCAGCCGCAGCTTTATTCGACGGTGACGGATTTCGCTAGGTTGCGCGGTTTATCCACGTCCGTCCCGCGTCGGAGCGCAACATGGTAAGCGAGCAGCTGCAGGGGCACGGTGTGGAGGATGGGTGAGAGCAAGCCGGCATGGTCCGTTAAGCGGATGACATGTAATCCCTCGCCTTCCGTAACGGGCGAGTTTTGATCGGCGATGACATAAAGCTCACCGCCGCGCGCGCGGACTTCCTGCAGATTCGATTTCAATTTTTCCAATAAAGCGTCGTTTGGGGCGATTGCAATGACAGGCATGTCCTTGTCGACAAGCGCAAGCGGACCGTGTTTTAGTTCGCCGGCGGGGTAGGCCTCGGCGTGAATGTAAGAAATCTCTTTGAGCTTAAGCGCCCCTTCCATGGCGATCGGATAGTGAACGCCTCGTCCCAGAAACAATGCATGGTGGCGGCTGGTGAATCGTTCCGCCCAAATTTCTATCGCAGGTTCCACGCTCAACACATGTTGAAGCGCAGCGGGAAGATGGCGCAGCGATTGAATCAATTCGCGCTCGCGCTCGACGCTCAAGCGACCCCGCATTTTGGCCAGAACCATCGCCAGTAGCACCAGCGCACCCAGTTGCGTCGTAAATGCCTTGGTCGACGCGACGCCGATTTCCGGACCCGCGCGGGTTAGGAAACGCAGCTTTGATTGGCGTACTAAGGCGCTTTCGGGCACGTTGCAGATGGCCAGCGATTGCAAATGCCCTAAATTGACTGAATGCTGAAGCGCGGCGATGGTATCCGCCGTTTCACCGGATTGCGAGATGGTGACCACCAGTGTGCGGGGATTCGGTACCGATTCGCGGTAGCGGTATTCGCTTGCGATCTCCACCGTGCAAGGCATACCAGCCACGGACTCGATCCAATATCGCGCCACCATGCCGGCGTGAAAGCTGGTGCCGCAAGCGATGATCAACACAGAGTCGACCGCTTTAAATACGGCATCCGCCTCACTACCGAAGAGTTGTGGGGAAATCGACTGCGCGTTCGCTACCATTTCGAGCGTGTTGGCAAGCGCGCCCGGCTGCTCGAAAATTTCCTTTTGCATGAAATGACGGTAGGGCCCGAGCTCCACCGCCGCGGAAGTCAACTCGCTGACATGGACCTTGCGCTCGACTGCTACGCCTTGTGCATCCTGAATCTTGTAGCCCTGCAGGCTTAGTTCGGCGACATCACCCTCTTCCAGATAGATGACGCGTTGCGTGACCTGAAGCAAGGCCGACACATCTGATGCCGCGAACACTTCGTTTTCACCTATACCGAGCAACAAGGGGGCGCCTTTGCGCGACACGACCATGCGATGTGGATCGTTTTGCGCAACCGCGGCAATCGCGTAAGCCCCATCCAATTCGGCAACTGCCGCGCGCGTTGCAGCCACGAGGCCGCCGCCGCCTTTTAATTTTTCTTGGATAAGATGGGCGATCACCTCCGTATCCGTGTCGGAAGTGAATTGATAGCCCGCCGCCTGCAACTTGCGCCGCATGCTTTCGTGATTCTCAATAATGCCGTTGTGAACAACGGCCAGGCCTTCGCTCACATGAGGATGCGCATTGCGCTCCGACGGAACGCCATGTGTTGCCCAACGCGTGTGAGCAATGCCGACGTCACCGTGAAAGTTTTCGGCTTTGGCCAGCTTTTCAAGCTCGGCGACACGCCCTGTCGTGCGCAACCTTTTCAAGCCGCCATTCAACACAGCCATTCCCGCGGAGTCGTAACCGCGGTACTCGAGGCGCTTGAGCCCTTCGATCAAGACGGGAACGATATTACGTTGAGCGACTGCGCCGACGATGCCACACATATTTTGAATCTCTTAATCGCTATCGCGAAAATTGTAGAAAGATGCGGCTATGCCGGCATCACCGATCCTCGATCTATTTTTTCTGCTTGGTCGGCCGTTTCCAATTTGCAATGGAAACTTGCTTAACGCGCGAAATGGTCAATTGCTCAGCGGGCGCTTCCTTCGTCAGGGTCGTGCCGGCGGCCAAGGTAGCGCCGCGCCGCACAGTGACCGGAGCTACGAGCTGCGTTGCGGAACCAATAAAAACATCGTCTTCGATAATGGTCCGATGTTTATTCGCACCGTCGTAGTTGCAGGTGATCGTGCCCGCGCCGACATTCACATTGCGTCCAACTTCAGAATCGCCGATATAACTGAGATGGTTCGCTTTGGAGCCCACACCGATGGAAGCCGCTTTCACTTCGACAAAGTTACCGATATGCACATCTTCAGCGAGCGTCGCACCCGGCCGCAGCCGCGCATAAGGACCGATACGACAGTTACTGCCAACCGCTGCATCATCAATATGTGTGAACGCTTCGATTCTCGTGCCGGCCGCGATACTCACGTTCTTCAATACGCAGTTGGGGCCGATGTTGACGCCGTCGCCCAGCCGAACAACGCCCTCAAACACATTGTTCACGTCGATATACACGTCGCGACCACAGGTCAACTCGCCACGCACGTCAATCCGTTGCGGGTCGGCGAGAGAAGCTCCGGCAGCCAATAACTTTTCAGCGACGTTGCGTTGGTGCACCCGTTCTAATTCTGCCAGTTGCAACTTGCTGTTGACCCCGAGGGTTTCCCAAACCGCTTTCGGTTGTACCGTATTGATGCTTACCCCTTCCGCGACCGCTAAAGCAATCAGATCGGTCAGGTAATACTCGCCTTGCGCATTGTCGTTCTTCAACGCGCTTAGCCAGCGCGAAAGATGTTTGGTCGGCAACGCCATGATGCCGGTGTTGACCTCGCGGATTGCGCGCTGGGCGGTACTCGCATCTTTTTCCTCAACGATACG
Source organism: Burkholderiales bacterium (assembly GCA_035273665.1). Classification (GTDB taxonomy): domain Bacteria; phylum Pseudomonadota; class Gammaproteobacteria; order Burkholderiales; family SG8-39; genus DATEEW01. Next base: position 11,429 of record DATEOW010000083.1, read on the forward strand.
GCGAACGGTTCCTTGCTCACGGACAATGCGCCCATAACCGCTGGGATATTCCAGTTCGACGGTTAGCAAGCCAACTCCCGCGCCAGCGGCGTCAACCAACCGCTTTAAAGTTTCACTACTCGTCAACGGCACATCGCCATATAAAACCAGTGTGAGGGGCGCGTCCGATAAATTCGGCACAGCTTGCTGAACAGCGTGACCAGTCCCCAATTGCGGTTCCTGTTTCGCCCAGAACAGCGCGTCGTCTTTCATCGCGCCACGAACGATTTCGCCCCCATGGCCATAAACCACGCAGATGCGCGAAGGAGCCAAGGATTTCGCCGTCGAGACGACATGGGCCAACAAGGGCCGCCCGGCGATGGGATGCAAGACCTTGGGCAAATCGGAATACATCCGCTTGCCTTGGCCAGCAGCGAGAATAACGACGTTCAAAGAGGAACCTGACAGACAAACACGGACATTGATGTTACACCGGCGCCGTTGCTTTGAAACCATGCACAGCACCGCGGCATAGGTCTTGCCTCACAGTATCCGTGTCAACAATGTAAATTTGTTTTGAACCGGATAAAGATAAGGAGATCGCCATGTCGGTCGCACACGCAAGAACCGCTGCTTGGTTGATGGCAGGCGCCCTAGGTTTTCTGGCCGCCCCGACTGCCAACGCGCAGATCTACAAATGGGTCGACGCTCAAGGTGTCGTCAATTATTCGAACTACCCACCGGCGAACATGCGCGGTGCGCGTGTCGTCACTGAAGAGAAGGTCAGCACCGTGTCGACTTCCGGCATTTCGGCCGAAGAACTGCGAGCGCTTGAAGAACGAATCGCCGCCCGCCAAGCGCAGAATGCGGCAGATAGCGGGGCTTATCAACCAAGTTCTTATCGTGAAGGCAGAACCTACTACCCTTATAGCGCTGCACGCGGGCCTTTAGAAGCTCCCACATTGCGCACGCCTTATGGCATCGGCAATCAACCGATCCCATCCCAACGCGTGTTCTTTCGCGATATTCCGAACCGTTAAAAAGAAACGCCCGCAAAGCGGGCGTTTCTTTTTGGTGCTTGCCGAAAGGCTATAGCGTGCCGTTTTGCCACGGCCCGGTAATAGCGAAGGTTAAACCGGGACTGAGACTGTTCAGGAATAACCACTTCCCATGGAAAGTGGCGCCGGCGAACTCGGTTGAGCTGCCGTTATGCTCGACCAACGGGAAGACATTCAAGCCATCGGCGCTCATCATATGCAAGCGTGGATTTCGGCCCCACCGATCCTCACAGACCAACACGCTGCCGTCGGTAGTCACGGTTAGGTTGTCAGGAAATTCCATCACGCCGGCATTGGTCGCTTCATAGACCATATGCAAGCGCTGCTGTGCGATGTCGAGCTTGTAGATTCGCCCGATACCTTTGCTGCCCGTCGACGAAGAAACAAACCACAATGCATGTTCCGCTCGGCCATACCACGCCCCCTCAAGCTTACGGAAGGTGGCCCCGCCGAGGTTTTTGCCTCGCCCGAAAACGCCGGTGTTTTGTGGGTTGGGAATCGTCACCCACTCCACATCCCACTGCTTCGCAGTCTGACGATGCATAACAACTGTGGCTTTAATGCCTTTGATTTTCAGCATTTGCAGGCTACCGCCCGCCGCAAGATTGCCGTAGGTATTGGGGCGGAACCGATAAAAGCCGGCGCTTGTATCCGACCCCCTGTCTTCGGTCATATAAACCCAGCCGTGTTCGGCGCTATCGGGATTGTTGACGACGGCAGCTGCCTCGTGCATGAAGCGGCCCATTTCCACGATCGGTTTTGCCGTAGCCGCCGTGCCATCGGTGGGCACTTCAAACACGTAGCCATGGTTCAACCGGTATTTCGTTGTTTCCTCTTCGCAGCTCAGCCAGGAGCCCCAGGGGGTTACGCCCCCGGCACAGTTCGTAATCGTCCCCGCCAAGCTGGCATGCGAGCCATCCCAGCGCTCGCGCAGGGCGTCAAAACGTAGGGTGGTCGTCCCGCCCGACGCACGGCTATCGTAGGTGGGTTGAAACCCGGTTCCGGCATATGCGCCGCTTTGACTGCGAACCTCATGATTACGCACAAGATAAATCATGTCGTCTTCGACGCGACAGACCCCCATGCCGTCATGGGAACCCGGCGTCGTACGTCCATCGTCCATCTTCGATCCCGCAGCCCCGTAGCTGAAATACGAAAAACCTTGGGGAAGCTTCAGGTAGGTGCGGCCAGTGGACCCATCTACCGTATTGGACAGGGGACCATAAGGATTGGTGGCGGCAAAGGCCTGGGGAAAGATGCCTCCCTTACTCAGAAATTCCAGAGGCAAAGCCGCAGCTGCCAAGGCAATGCTGCTTTTTAGAAAACTCCGGCGGCCGATACTTTGATTCGATTCGCCTTCTTTGAGTGCTGTTCGTACGCTTTCTACCAACTCCTCGTGATGGTTCACGCAAGTCTCCTGTGGGGTGAAAGGGCGGGGTAAGCTGATCGGCGCCTTCGTTGACGCTCTATTGAGGTCCGTTTTTTTGTTTTTGGTCGGAAGGAAACCTTAGACCGAGCAGGAGGCTACGCCCGAAGCGAGACGACGGTCAAATTTCGGCGCCTATGTCGCCTTCCAGAGACGGTAGTAACTGTCACAAAAGGTCAAATCAGGGATCGGGACGATGGTCTGCGATACACTGGCTTCCCGCGAATCCCTAGGTTCGCGTCAAACAAAAAGAAAAACCGCTCGCGCCACGGAACAGGCGCCACAAATACTCGAGTCTCGGAACCAGGCAATGGTCTCGCAGTGCCGTACGTTTGCGTTGGGAGGATTAATGTTGAGCATCCTGTCGTGTGCCTGTCAGGCGGACGAGTGGGATGTAGTCAATTTCCACGCGCGTGCGGCCTATTACTACGACAGCAATCTGTTCCGGGAGCGGAACGACGACGCGGGGAGCGATCAGTACACCGGCCTAACGGGTGGTCTCAGTATCGACAAGCCCTACAGCATGCAGCGCTTTCGCCTCAACGGCGACTTCACTCGCTACGAGTACAACGAGTTCAAAGGCCTCGACCACGACACCAAAAATTATCTCTTGGCTTGGGATTGGAGTCTCACGCCTCGCTTGACGGGCACATTGCTGAGCGATCAAAAACAAGAGCTTGCCGACCCCGCCTTTGACACGAGTCCGGACGAGCGGCAGGAGCGCAATATCCGCACCTCCCGTCGTCAGCGCCTGGACATGAACTGGTGGTTCCACAGCAACTGGCATCTACTTGGAGAAATCGGCAAAGAGAAGCGCATTTACGACAAAGATATCGATGACGATGAAAGCTTCCAGGCGACCCGCTGGGGAACCGGCCTCTTGTACGAGAGCGGGGCAGGCAGGCGAATTGGATTCAATTATGTCGGACGAGACGGCAATCTGTCGCAGTCACAGGACGACGACCAGAAAATTGATGACGAATTCGACTCGCAGGAGTATGAGGTCGCGCTTGTATATCCGTTTGGCGATGCCAGTCGGATTCACGCGCATATAGGCTATCTCCGCCAAGACTATCCAGACATTTCAGAGCGCGATTTTTCCGGCATGACGAGCGGCCTGCGCCTGGAATGGGGATTGACTGCCAAACTAAGAATAAGCGCCGGTTACGAGCGTACTTTGTTGCCTTGGCGGCGAGATCCAGGCAGTTATGCGAAGGTAGATGCTTGGGCGCTTGGCGCCACATGGTCTTTCAGCGCCAAACAGCGGCTTGAGTTGGAGCTTGAACAACGACATCGCGAGCAACACGGCGCAGTAATGGACACCATTCCGCCGCCCACAAGTTCCACTTTGCGAAACGATCATAGCCGCACGGCGACTTTGAATTGGGTATGGAGCCCGATTCTGACAACAGAGCTAAGCCTCGGCTGGTTTTACAAGGAAAGAAATTCAAATGTCGATGATTTCGACTATGACGCGCATGGCTTCAGCGTCAGTCTTCAGCACATGTTTTAGCAGCTTAGTTGCCGTGGCTTAACGCCATGGCGAGAGCGACCCAATGGTCGCAGCACGACAATCGAAGGGAGATCTTCATGTTGCAACGATGGATGAGATGGATAGTGGCTCTGCTGATGCTCGGCGCCTCGCCGTCATGGGCGCAGGGCGAAAGTCCGACCGATTACCGCCTCGGAGCCGGCGACGCGATTAAGATCGTCGTGTACCAAAACCCGGATTTGACACTGGAAACACGCGTCTCCGAGAGCGGCAGCATTACTTATCCGCTGATCGGCGCGGTCCATGTCGGCGGACAGACTTTGGAAGGGGCAGAGAAAGTCATTGCGAGCGCCCTGAGCAAAGGCGAATTCGTTCGACAACCCCAAGTGACCGTCAGTTTGGTCCAGGTGCGCGGCAACCAGGTTGTCATTCTGGGGCGGGCAAATCGACCGGGCCGTTACCCGCTCGAAACGACGAATATGCGTCTGACCGACGCACTCGCGTTGGCCGGCGGCGTGGGGGAAACCGGTGCGGATATTGCTGTAGTGAGCGGCGTGCGCGACGGTAAACCTTATCGACGCGAAATCGACATTGCCGCGCTGTTCATGGGAGGCGAAGGCAATAGCGACGTATATATCAGTGGCGGCGACACGATCTTCATCAATCGCGCGCCGATGTACTACGTGTACGGCGAAGTGCAAAAACCCGGCGCCTATCGAGTGGAGCGGGGAATGACGGTAATGCAGGGGCTCGCGCAAGGCGGTGGACCGACGCTCCGAGGCAGTGAGCGGTCGTTGCGCGTGTTCCGCCGCAACAAGGAAACGAATGCCGTGCAACAAATCAGCCCGGCGAAAACCGATTTGCTGCAAGCAGACGATGTCATTCACGTGCCCGAAGGTTTATTTTAGCCAGGTCTGGACGACCGACAGGATTCACGCATGAACTTGACCGCCTTATTTTCGATTCTCCGAGCGCGCATGAAATTAATCTTGCTCGTGCTCGGCGGCACTGTGGCGACCGCACTCCTCGTGAGTCTGATCATGTCACCGGTCTATCGAGCAACGGCCACCGTGCTCATCGACATTAAGAATAGGGATCCCGTCAGCGGCGCAACCTTGCCCCAGCAATTACTGGGCAACTACATCGCCACGCAGGTCGACATCATCGCGAGTCCGCATGTCGCAACCAAAGTGATCGACAGTCTTCGTTTGGCAGAATCGCCCAAGGCGAAGGAAAACTTTCAAGAAGCGACCGGCGGGCGAGGCGATATACGAGATTGGATGGCGCAATCCTTACTCGGCAAACTGGAAGTCGAACCCTCGCACGACTCGAACGCCATCAGCATCAGCTACAAGGCCTCCGACCCGGAACAAGCCGCGCGCATTGCAAACGCTTTTGCGGCAGCGTATATGGACGCGAACATGGAATTGCGCATCGATCCCGCGAAGCGCGTCTCGGGTTGGTATGGCGAGCAGATCACCCAGTTGCGGGCCGAACTTGAAAAAGTGCAGGGGCAATTGACCGCGTTTCAGCGTGAACGCGGTCTGGTCGCGTCGGATGAGCGATTGGACGTCGAAACGGCACGCCTCAACGAGTTATCCACTCAACTGGTCTCTGCGCAAACCGCAACCTTCGATACGGCATCTAGAAAGGGACAGAACACCAATGCGCACGAGGTCATGAACAGCCTCGTGGTGCAACAACTGCGCACCGAGCTGGCCAAGCGCGAATCGGAGCTTGCGCAGTTGGAGCAAAGTTTGGGTAAGAACCATCCCTCTCGTCAAAGACTGAAAGCCGATGTGGATGCGCTGCGTTCGCGGCTCTATGCGGAGATGGGCAACGCAGGTGCTGTCGTGTCCACCGGAGCGGATGCGGCGAAGCAGCGCGAGGCAAGTTTGCGTGATGCCGTGGAAAAACAGAAAGCCCGTGTGCTCGAACTGAAACAGCAGCGCGACGAGGCTTCGCTGTTGATGCGCGATGTCGAAAATGCACAGCGCGTGTATGACGGCGCGCTGCAACGCTATGGACAAGTCCGCCTCGAGTCACGCAATAATCAAACCGATATCGCCGTGTTGAACGTTGCCAAACCTCCGCTCGAAGCAGATAGCCCGCGGATACTGTTGAACGTCGTGCTGGCAGTATTTCTAGGGGGCATGTTGGCCGTGGGCCTCGCCTTCTTGCTGGAAACTTTGGATCGTCGCATCCGGGCACCCGAAGACCTGAGCGAGGTACTAGGCATTCCCGTGCTTGGCGTCTTTACAGCCGCACGGCCGGCACTATCGCAGCGCCGTCTCGCGCTGCCGAAACTGCGCTAATCATCATGAACGACCCGCACTCTCAACTCGTCGTCCCCTCGAAAAGCAGCACGATCGGCCGCCTGTTACTCGACAACGGCAAGATCTCCGCAAAAGATGCAGCCCGCATTATGGAGCTGCAGAACCGCAAGAACCTGCGCTTCGGTCAGGCGGCGATCAAGCTCGGACTTGTCAGCAAGCAAGACATCATGCAGGCGCTTGCACAGCAATTCGATTACCCCTGCCTCGCTCCTGGCGAGAGCGGATTGAGTGCGGAGCTGACCGCTGCCTACACGCCCTTTACACCACAGGCCGAACGTCTGCGAGAGTTGCGCAGCCAACTGATGCTGCGCTGGTTCGACGGCGGACCGAAGGCCCTCGCAATCGTCGCGTCGGAGGCCGGTGAGGGGGTCAGCCATCTCGCGGCGAATCTCGCCGTTTCCTTCGCACAATTGGGCGAGCGCACCTTACTGATCGATGCCAATCTCCGCGAACCGCGACAGCACGGCATTTTCAACATTGCGCCCGGGCCGGGTCTATCTGAATTGCTGGCCGGCCGCGCGCCCATTGAAACGACCATCATCGAGATCGAAGAGCTTGGCGGATTGGCCGTCATGCCAGGGGGTGCCGCGCCACCCAATCCCTCAGAACTATTGGCCAGATCCGCCTTCAGCAATTTACTGAAACACGCTTACAACAATTGGAGCGTTGTGATCGTGGACACTGCTCCGGCTGACGCGGGCGCGGACTTCCAAACGGTTGCAGCGCGCACGCGCGGCGCGCTTTTAGTGACGAGACAAGATCAAAGCCGGGTGCGTCAGCTTGCACGCATACGGGAAATGCTCAATACCGCCGGCGTGAAGTTGCTTGGCGCTGTAGTGAATCAATTCTGAAACGCTTCGCTGCCCTTGTGGGTAGCGGCGTCACAACGTGTTGGTATGACTTCTTCAACGACAATCAAAGCGACGTTCCTCGGAATCGGCGCGCAAAAATGTGCGACGACTTGGGTGCATCGCGTGCTGCTGGATCATCCGCAAGCCGCCGTGAGCGATCCCAAGGAGTTGGACTTCTTCTCCGCTTTCTACGATCGCGGATTGCAGTGGTACGACCGTCATTTCCAGAGTGCTCACGCGCTTGCCTCAGGTGAAATATCGCCCTCATATTTTCATGACGCCCTCGCCCCGGCAAGGGCGCACGCTTATAACCCCGATTTCAAGATCGTCCTCACTGTTCGCGATCCCATTGCCCGCGCCTACTCCAATCACTTGCACGAAGTTCGCATCGCACACTACCGTGGCCCCGATCTAAGCTTCGAAGCCGGCTGGGCGAACAACCCGATGTACATCGAGCAATCGCGCTACGGCAAGCACTTGAGTAACTGGCTGACCTTTTTTCCTGTCGAGCGCGTGCTCATACTCCTTCAAGAGGAAATAGAGGCCGAGCCGCTGATCCAAGCGCAGCGTCTTTATCGGTTTCTTGGCTTGGATGATCATCATCAGTCTGCCTTCTTGCTCCGCCGCATCAACGAGAGCTACGAAGAAAAACTCAAAGGCATGAATACCGCGCTACGTGGCGTCGGGAAAATGGGAAGACGTCTGGGCATCCGCCCTATCGTTGACAGGGTGAAGCGTAACCGCTGGGTTCGGGCACTACGCAAAGCCAACCAGCGGCATTTGAACCAAGTGGTCCCGCCAATGAGCCCACAGACACGCAATCGCTTGATCCGTCTTCTCTCCGAGGATATGCATGCTTTCGCACGCATGATCAACCGTAACGATCTGCCGTGGCCAAGCCTGCAGCAAACCGCTCTTGAATACCAAGTCAACGCGAGATGAACGCCGTTTTGCGCAATATGTGGACAAAGGAAGCGATGGTGTCGCTCGCCGCGCTTGTGCTCGCCATTCTGATGGGCGTTGCCGCCGCATCCGGAAAGCTTTTAGTCGTAGCGTTGGTCGGCGGTGCGTTAGGCACGCTCGCGCTTATCGCGAAACCCAGTCTTATCTTTTGGACTGCCACCTTTGTAACGCTCGTCGTTGCGGGACTGGTGAAGTACTTCGTTCCGACGCTCGACCGGATCTGGTGGCTTGCCTATGGCATGGCCTTCTTGCTTTATCTGCCCGCGATGCTGCATGTGCTGAATCGGAAATCGGTGTCGGGCAAAGGGCCGGCATTGATGGGCATCTTCGTCGCCATATTTCTCACCGATCTTCTGGTTGCCACAATCGCCGCCGCATCGCCTGCGGATCAAATCGCCGTCGCCTCCAAGACCTTATTAATGTTTACCGGCGTTTGGGTGTACTTCGCCTTTGGCCCGCTGCCCTCCGACACCGTCTGGAAGTGGCTTAAAGCGATGCTTTTTATTGGCCTCATCCAATGGATGTTTGCGCTTTACCAATACTTCTTCGTGCGCGCTTGGCGTCAAAGCGTGGGCAAGGGCTCGGTATCGGCCGCGGATAGCGTAGTCGGCACCTTTGGCGGCAGCATGGATTCCGGGGGTTTGACGGCGGTGCTCGCATTTTTTCTCGTCGCATCCATCGTCGCTCTCATTGCCATGCGACGTGAAGAAGTGATCGGCCGCGGACGGCTCATCCTCTATGGGCTTCTGTTGTTCTTGCCGCTCATGTTCATGGAAGTGAAGATCATTTTCATTTATTTCCCGGTCGCATTAATCGTGCTGTTCCGCGCCGAGATTTTGCGGCGGCCCCACGTTTTCATCGGCTGGTCCTGCGTCGGGGCGTGCGCACTTGTGGGCATGCTGATCGTCTATCAAACCTTGCATTGGTCGGCGCAGGACGGTGATTTGCGGACCAACTTAACCCGCGTTTTCAGTTACAGCTTTGAAGAACAATCGGGTGCGGACGCCGCCGATCTCGGCGTAATGAC
>DATEOW010000084.1:0-27453 GCA_035273665.1 Burkholderiales bacterium
GCCTTTGGTTCGCTCACTGGTGCGCATCTTGATGCCAAGTTGATAGAGCTGACGATCCACTGCCACTTCCAATTCTTTTAAATCCGGCGTCAGGCAAGCAAGTTCGCCTTTGGGCGTCCCGCTTTGGCATTTGATTGGGGCCGGTGCTTTCGTCGGTGTCTGCGCAAGCGACGTTGAGCAGGCGAGCATCGCGCTTACAAGGAGGAGGAAGTGTGGACTCATTTAATTTCGTTCAGGCAGGATGGGCCGCAGCGAGTACCGCGTTGGAATCATTATAACGCTAGCCCTGGCAATAATCCGGCCTGCGCTATTGCCGCTGCTTTCGCTGTCCGGTAGAAGAGACCTATGGAGCATTTTGACTTATTCATTATCGGCGGCGGCATCAACGGCTCCGGCATCGCGCGGGATGCGGCCGGCCGCGGTTTAGAAGTTGGACTTGTCGAACAAGGTGATTTCGGTGGCGCAACCTCTTCCGCGAGCAGTAAGTTGATTCATGGCGGTTTGCGTTATCTGGAACATTTTGAATTTCGCCTTGTGGCGGAATCATTGGCCGAGCGGAGACTCCTTCTCAATCGCGCCGCACATCTCATCAAGCCCTTGGAATTTGTCTTGCCTGAGGCGCCGGGACTCCGGCCGGCTTGGATGATTCGCGCCGGTCTGTGGTTTTATGATCGCCTTGGCGGCCGCGGCGCTCTGCCACATTCCGAAGCGATCTGCTTGCATGGCACCCCACATGCCGCCGGTCTAAAGCCCGATCTTAAACGCGGTTTTAAATATTGGGATGCATGGGTCGATGACGCGCGCTTGGTCATTGCCAATCTGCGCTCGGCCGCGTACTTAGGTGCCCGTCTCATGTCGCGTACCCGTTTTGTTCAAGCAAGAGCGACCGGCGGGCTTTGGGAGGTCTGTTATGAAGGCCGCGATGGCGAACAGCGCCGCTGCAGCGCGCGCATCCTGGTCAATGCGGGTGGCCCATGGGTCGCACAAGTTTTGCAAGGCGTGGAAACGGCAACGCAGGCACCGATTCGCCTGGTAAAGGGTAGCCACATCGTCGTGCCCCGTGTACACGAAGCGCCCCACGCCTATATTCTGCAGAACGCGGATAAGCGAGTGCTTTTTATTCTTCCCTTCGAAAAGAAATTCAGTTTGATCGGTACGACAGAAGTGGTTCTTGATTCGCCAACGCTGGAGACGCAAATTTCGGCAGCCGAGATCCGCTATCTCATCGATGCGGCAAACGTTTACCTAGAGAAACCGCTAAGCGAAGAAGCAATTCGCTGGACGTATAGCGGCGTACGCCCCTTGTACGACGATGGTGACCGCAACGCATCTGCGGTGACACGAGATTACACGCTCCAACTACAGGTGCAATCAGGCGCGCCCTTGCTCAATGTCTACGGCGGCAAGATCACCACCTATCGAACGCTTGCAGAAGCGGCGCTGCACAAATTATCGCCGTGGTTAAACGCAAAGCGCGGACCTTGGACAGCCGATGAATCCCTGCCGGGTAGTAACTTTCAAGTTGACGCCCGAAACGAGCGTGAGGAGTTCATTGCGCAATATCCGAATCTACCGTTGGCAGCGCTGAATGGAATTTTTGATCGTCACGGTACCGAGAGCGCCGCAGTATTGGGCGACATCCGGAGCGCCGACGACCTGGGGCGAAACTTTGGCGCGGACCTATATGAATGCGAGGCGCGTTATTTCATCGAACACGAATGGGCCGAACAGTCCGAAGACATTCTGTGGCGGCGAAGCAAAGCAGGATTACACATGGATGAAGCGCAGCGGCAAGTCTTCGAGACGTGGTTCTCCCAACAATGAAACTGATCACTTGGAATATCCAATGGTGTCGCGGTTGCGATGGTCGCGTCGATCCGCGCCGCATCGTTCAGTGCGCCAAGGACATCGCTGATTTTGACGTGCTTTGTCTGCAGGAGGTGGCGGCGAATTTTCCCGAACTTGAAGGCAGCCAGGGAGACAATCAATTCGAAATTTTGAGTGCACTCCTTCCGGACTACGAAGCGATACCGGGCGTCGCCGTGGACATTGCGCCGCGGCAAAACCATAAGCGCCAAGTATTTGGAAATCTACTTTTTAGCCGTTGGCCAGTGTTGCGCGTACTGCGCCATACGCTGCCTTGGCCCGCCGACGCGCTCCACACCGGTATGCCGCGCATGCTCATTGAAGCGACTATTGCCACCCCGCGAGGGAATTTGCGTGTCATGACCACGCACTTGGAATATCACTCGAGCATGCAGCGGGCGGCGCAAGTCGAGGCAATCCTGACATTGCACGCGCAAAGCGCCGCTCGACATTTTGTCGTGGAAGAAAAGGAAGGTCCGTTTCGAGCGATTGCTCAACCGGTATCGGCCATATTGACGGCCGATTTTAATTTCAGGCCCGAGGATGCGCTGTGGGAGAGGGTCCAACAGCCGGTTGCTTTGCAGGCGCCGGCTTTCCGCGATGCATGGAAGTATCTTTATCCCGATCAGCCTCATCCTCCAACCATCGGAATACACGACTGCAGGCAATGGCCCACGCCTTACGCCTGCGATTTTATTTTCGTCACGGAAGATCTGTTGCCGCGAGTCCGCAAAGTGACGATTGATGCGCATACCGACGCCTCGGATCATCAGCCGGTACTCATCGAGCTTGAATAGCGACGCCACCCATGACAAAGTGCGGTCCTTGACGGGACATTCGACATGAATAGATTTTTGCTTTTAGCAGCGACGCTTGGCTTGACTGCCTGCGGTTCTCTCAACTGGTGGAGCGGGCCGACGGAGCAGTCACGTATTCCAAGAGACGCGACCCTATATCAATGCGATGGCGGGAAAAAACTCCCGATCCGTTACGACGAAAACGGGAAATCGGCGATGATCATTCTCCCCGAACGGGAATTCCGACTGGATCAGGTCGATGCTTCCGCCGGCGTTCGATATAGCAACGGCCGGGCGACGCTGCATACGAACGGATCCGACGTTCGCTTGGAAGAGGGCGGTAGTTTTCCCTACGACAACTGTAAAAAGCCGTAATTCATCCGTTCACATTCCGCGCCAGCTTGCCGATGTAAGTGGCGAACGAAGGGTCTTCGCCGCGAAGTAACTCGGGAAGCAAATCGCGGAAATCTTTTCGTCGGCACCATTCAAGCATGTAGTCCTCCCACGAATTCCAGCGGCGACTTTGCCGCGCCGGCATACGTTCGTCGTCATACAACAAAATGTATGCACGTTCGAAGAGGGAAATCAGCATTTCAAAGATGACGCGCATCCGTTCGCGCTGTTCGTCGTTGAGATTAGGGCTGCCGGTTTCGGTGCGCAATCGCAGATCCGGGTTGGCGAGTACCAGTTTTAGGAATTCGTTGTAGGCATCGGAAAGCTGTTGCCACCCTTCCTCGTCTTCATTCTCGCGCTCCTTCCGCTGCTCTCTTAAAAAAGCCCAGATACCGAACGGGAGGCCGATAACGGTGACCACATAGCTGCCGAATTCAAACCATTCCAATAATGTCATTGTCATTGCTCCGTCGTGCGAAAACGACGTGTATCTAGCGCTAATTTTAGCGCTGTCGTGACACGATTCACGTCGAAAAACTGACCGACGTTTTGTGCATGCTAGCCTGCTTCGACGGTTTTTTGATGGAGCTGAGCATGAACAAGGCGCGAAACTTTTTGGTGTTGATGGCTATTCTGTTGCCCGGATGCACCGCTATGGAACAAAGCGCCGAACCGCTGCCCGTGCTTTCCGGCGCGGATCCCGCTGAAGCGCAGGCTCCTGCGCAAAAACCCAGTTCCCGCAGTGCCGTCCGTTTTGCACCGGCCAAGGATATCAGCGCTTACAAAGGCCAAGTGGCGCAGCAGATTGTAAAAGATCACGCGGGCACCTTCGCGGGCGAGTTGCCCCCGATTTTGAAATCCATCGTGGTACTGGACCTGACTGTGGATCGCGACGGCCGTGTTTCGCGCGTAGCGATCAGCCGCTCGAATGGATTTAAGGATCTGGAGCGTGTGGCGATGGAAAGTGTGCGGCGCGTGAATGCCTTCCCCGCCCCTACGAATGCGGTGTTGAACGGCAAACCCAATGTGCGTTATCTGGAAACCTGGCTTTTCCGCCATGACGGTAAATTCCAGATTCGCAGCTTGGTTACGGCGCCGCAACCCGGCGCGGAAAAACTTGCTTCGGCGGGCTGATTATTTGCGATCCGGTGAAAGCGGCAACAATTTGAAGGTGCCAAGCGCCTTGGCAAGTAACTGACCGCTCTCATCGCGCGCTTCGGCCTCGCAAAAAGCGGTCGACTTGCCGCTGTGAAGCACTCGTCCCTCGGCCAAGATGCGATCGCTTTGGCTGGCGTTCATAAAACCCAGCGAGAGATCCACGGTCAAGACGCTGTTTTCCGTACCGTAGTGACCGCGCACAGCGGCGCTCATAACGTAATCAAGCATCGTCATAATCACGCCGCCATGTGTCGAACCCCAACTATTCAATAGTTCGGGACGCTTCTCCAAGACAATGCTTGCGCGCGCTTGGCTTTGCTCGGTTAGATGAATTCCCAGATGTTCGACAAAGGGAATGCGTACACGGGATAGCGTTGTGTTCATATCGGGATCATCGCACAGGCCGCATGGGCGCTTCAACGCCACTTACTGCGGCGATAAAAACTTCAACCCCGCAATACCAGCAACGATCAAGCCGATGCACGCGAAGCGCACTGCCGTTGCCGGCTCATGAAAAAGCCACATGCCGAGAACGGCTGTCCCGGCAGCACCTATGCCTGTCCAGATAGCGTAACCCGTGCCGACGGGAATATTTTTCAGCGCCAATCCAAGAAGCACGACGCTCAAGATCATCGCGGCGATGGTGATAACGCTCGGAATCAGGCGTGTAAAGCCGACGGTATATTTAAGTCCGATCGCCCAGACGATTTCGAGCAAACCGGCAACGAAAAGATAGAACCAGTGCATAGCATTCTTCGAACAAAACGCGATTGTAGCGGGCCGTTGGACCGTCACAGCGCTTATTCCAAGGCGTAACCGATGAACGCGGCCAATGCCGTCAAGATAAGCGTGATTTTCACAATACCGAAAATGCGCTGTTTATCGGTCCATGTCAGCCCGCCCTTCTTTTTGCGCGCGATATTCCACTCGAACAGAATCAGCAGTGCGCCAATTCCCAACACAATGCCTGCGTAATTCCACATGGTCCGCTCCTTTCGGGTAATCGGGCCATTGTATTTTGCTTCCAAGCGGGTGAGCGCGTCGGCAGCGTACGCCTGCGCAGTAGTGCGCGTTTGTAGTGCGTGATGACGCCATGGGGTATGATCTTGACGCATCAAAGACCTGGGGAGGTCGATTCATGGATGCTTCATTGTGGTGGCTGCTCGCCGGCATCGGACTCATCATTGCCGAGGTGGCTACGGGAACATTCTATTTACTTTTTTTGGGCATCGCCGCGCTTGTCGCTGCAGCGGCGGCCTATATGGACTTCAGCTTAGGTATCCAAGCGCTGGTCGCCGCGCTTGTGGCCGTACTCGGCGTATTCTGGGCTCAGTATCGGCATCGCACAGATCGGACTCCGGCAATGCCTGCCATCGATGTCAATCAACCGGTAATCTGGGAAGGCTGGGTAGATCGCGGCATGAACATGGGTCGTGTGAAGTATCGTGGCGCGAGCTGGGACGCACATGTGCACGATCAGGCGGGCGGAGACCCCGGCGAGATCATGTATATCGTGGGTGTGGACGGTAGCACCTTGCATGTTGCTAAAAATAGAAGTACGACTTAAGCGATGACTCGCAAACCCAATCAACCGCCGGATCTGCAGCGCATGCTCGCGCAGGCACTTGCATCGGCGCAGACCCAAAAACAGCGAACCGCAAGCGGATTCAGTCCGGGCGCCATCATGCGCAAAACATCAAGTGCGAGGACCACAGCCATGCTTCCTAAGATCATTATCACTGCCGTTCTTGCGGCCCTTATTTACACCTTTGGTCCGTTCCAGGCTTATGCCTTGCCATTCTTTATCGTTGCCTTGGCAATCGTCTTCGTGATGGAAGGTGTTTGTATCGTGCCTCAGCAAGATGCCTGGGTAGTAGAGCGTCTGGGCAAATTCAATCGGGTGCTTGAGCCGGGTCTCAACATCATCGTGCCGTTCATCTACCGCGTGGCTTACAAGCATTCACTGAAAGAAGTACCGCTCGATGTGCCGGAGCAAACATGTATTACAAAAGACAACACCCAGCTGGGTGTCGACGGGATTTTGTATTATCAAGTGACCGATCCGCGACTGGCTTCCTATGGTTCGGAGAACTATGTGCTGGCCATTACGCAATTGGCGCAGACCACGCTACGTTCTGAAATCGGCAAGATGGAATTGGACCGCACCTTCGAAAGTCGCGACGACATGAACCGGCAGATCGTCGCCGCGCTCGATGAGGCGGGTCGTTCTTGGGGCGTGAAAGTCTTGCGTTATGAAATCAAAAATCTCACGCCGCCCGAGGCGATTCTGCGTTCCATGCAAGCGCAAATTACGGCCGAGCGGGAAAAGCGTGCAGTGATCGCCAAATCGGAAGGCGAAAAACAACAGGAGATCAACCTCGCCGAAGGCGCAAAGCAATCGGATATTTTGAAGTCTGAAGGTGAGAAGACGGCAGTGATCAACAAAGCGCAGGGCGATGCGACATCCATTCGCTTGATCGCCGATGCGACGGCGGCGGCAGTATCCACAATCGCACAGGCCATGTCTGCGCCCGGTGGCGCGCAGGCTGCGAACTTGAAAGTGGCCGAACTGTACATCGACGCTTTTGGCAAACTGGCTAAACAGGGCAACACCTTGATCGTTCCGACCAACCTCTCCGATATGGCCGGCATGGTCTCTTCCGCAATGACCGTCTTGGATCGAACGAGAACAGCGCCTGCCGCTTAGGCGTTTTTTCACAAAGGCGATGAAATCATTCATCGCCTTTTTTCCGCTTTAAGCTCACAAAACACTTTCGAAGCGTGTTCTATCCTATTGATTTTTATATCGTTGATTTCCTTGAAATTGGCTTTCATATCACTTCTAAGTCATTGTCAGGACAGCAAAAACGCCACAAATAGCGCTTGACCCCTCGAAAATTCGTCACTAAAGTGGCGAAAGGTGGTTTTTGGTGGGGTTTTGTGGCTGAACCGGCCCTTTCCCGCCAATCTGAGGGGGTAAGGGGTGTTTCAAGGCGCGAGCGAGTTAAGTCTCGATGCGAAGGGGCGGTTCGCCGTTCCCACCAAGTATCGTGATGCGCTGCAATCCGGCGGAGGCGGAGTCGTTCTGACTGCGCACCCTGATCGCTGTCTGTTGCTCTACGCGCGCACGGTTTTCGAACCGATCGGCGCAAAGATCTCCCAGCTTTCCAGCTTCAACGAGCAGGCCCGTTGGTGGCAGCGCCTGCTCGTCGGTTTTGCCGAGGAGCTTGAACCTGATGGCTCCGGTCGCTTACTCATCTCCCCCGCTTTACGCAAATTCGCAGATCTGAAGAAACAGGTGATGCTGGTCGGGCAGGGCAGTCATTTCGAAATCTGGGATGTGGCGGTGTGGGAGCAAAAGCTTGCCGCGGCAATGGACAAGGCGGGCGCGGCAGCACCGCCAGGCACCGACAACTTCGCGCTTTGAAGAGGACGAGATTGTGCTGAGGACGATCGCGAGTGCGCGAAGCCTGTACGAGCGAGGACAAAGCGAAACGAAGTTTTGCGGCGTGATCCGGCAAAAGCGCTGCTCATAAGAGCTGCGGAGCCGAGTCGATCATGAGCGAACACAAGGCTGTCCTCTTGGAGGAGGCAGTCAACGGATTGGCTATACGCGCAGGCGGCATTTACGTAGATGCCACCTTCGGTCGCGGCGGGCACAGTCGTGAAATTTTGCGACGGCTGGACGCGACAGGGAAATTGATCGCCCTAGACCGCGATGCTGAGGCGGTGGCCTCCGCAGGCGCGATCGAAGACGACAGATTTGTAGTTCGGCATGCGCGTTTCGGTGAACTGCGCCGATTGTTGGATGGACTGAAAGTGAAGCAGGTGGATGGTGTGTTGCTCGATCTTGGGATTTCATCTCCGCAGATCGATGTGGCGGAACGCGGTTTTAGTTTTCGGGCGGATGCGCCGCTCGATATGCGCATGGACCGCACGCAGGGAGAGACCGCGGCGCAGTGGCTTGCGCGCGCGGACGAAGCAGAGTTAAAGGGAGTGATCAGAGACTATGGCGAAGAACGGTTTGCTGGCGCGATTGCAAAGGCGATTATTGCTGCTCGGGTCAGCGCACCTATCGCCACCACAGCACAGCTTGCCCGCATCGTGGGTGCGGCCGTCCGGACGCGTGAGCCAGGGCAGGATCCGGCGACGCGCACGTTCCAAGCTCTACGGATTCACCTCAATCAGGAGCTTGAGGAATTGTCGCTAGCTTTGCCTCAAACGGTCGAGGCGCTCAAGCCGGGCGGACGCCTTGCCGTCATCAGTTTTCATTCGCTTGAAGATCGCAAAGTGAAGAACTTCATGCGGGATTTGGCTCAACCGCAAGTGCCTGAACGCCTGCCTCTGACAGCCGCGCAGATGCCTAGGCCGACTTTGACGCTGATTGGCAAAGCGCAGAAACCGAGCGACAGAGAAGTTGCCGAAAACCCTCGGGCCCGCAGCGCGATTTTGCGTGTGGCAGAGAAAGCTTCGACATGATTCACCCCTTATTGCCACCCGCTTTCGGCCAACATGCTTCGGCTTAATCTATTTTTGCTGGCCGTCTTGACCATGTGCGCACTCGCGCTCGTCACTTCCCAACATGAAGCACGCAGAACTTTGGCTGAACTTGAGCGTGAGCAGGCACGCGCGCATCAAATCGAAGTCGAATGGGGACAGTTGCAACTTGAGCAGAGCACTTGGGCAATGCATACACGCATTGAAAAACTCGCGCGCGAAAAGATTCGGATGCAGCAACCCGAACAAAACCGTGTCGAGGTCTTGCAAGGCGGAGGCGGCGCTTGAAGTTTACCGAGAATCCCTTGCTGGAATTGCGCCTCCCGGTATGGCGCGCTCGCTTTCTGCTTTTTCTGTTGTGTGCCGCTTTTGTCGGTCTCATGGGCCGCGCGGTGTATTTGCAAGGTTTGCAGGATGAGTTTCTACAAGCGAAGGGCGAAGCACGGTATGCCCGCGCTTACCCCGTTAAAGGTACTCGCGGCCGGATTCTCGATCGCAACGGCAGCGTTCTTGCGGTCAGTACGCCGGTGAAATCGATTTCCGCTGTCCCCAAGGCGGTAGAAATCGACAGCCGCCATTTGCAGAGCCTTGCACAACTGCTTAACGTCTCTCGTGAAGAGCTGCGCAAAAAATTGGGCGACGAAAGCCGCAATTTTGTCTATCTGAAACGCCAGGTGTCGCCGGAGCTTGCGGCGCAGGTCGAAGCACTCGACATCCCCGGTATCTACCAACGCCCTGAATCGCGTCGTTACTATCCCGGCGGCGAAGTGATGGCTCATGTGCTGGGCTTTACGAACACCGATGACATGGGACAGGAAGGCATCGAGCTTGCCTTCGAAGAAGAGCTAAGCGGTCGGCCCGGCAGTCGGCGCATTATTCAAGATCGACGCGGTCGCATCGTGGAGGACGTCGAAAGTATTCATGCGACCAACGGCGCCGATCTCACGCTCGCCTTGGATGCACGGCTGCAAAGCCTAGCCTTTTCGCAGTTGAAGTCGGCAATCGACCGGCATCGCGCCAAAGGCGGGGCGATTGTTGTATTGGATGCGAAGAGCGGTGAAGTGCTGGCCTTGGCCAATCTGCCGACGTTCAACCCGAACAATCGTAGTCGTCTGTCGGGTGCTCAGCTGCGAAATCGCGCGGTCACGGATATGTTCGAACCGGGATCGACGCTGAAACCGGTCACGATCGCGCTCGCTCTTGAGCAGGGCAAGGTCAAGCCGAGCACTTTGATCCACACCGCACCGGGCAGTCTCACCATCGGCCCCGCCACGATTCGGGATGCACATCCCGAAGGGACCTTGACGGTCGAACAGGTCATTCAAAGGTCCAGCAACGTCGGATCGGCCAAGATCGCGCTTAGTCTTCCGGCCATGCAGATGTGGGAAATGTTCGAAGACGTCGGTTTCGGTCATGTGCCCAATCTCGGGTTTCCGGGTGAAGTGGCCGGCAAGGTTCGGCCTTATAAAACCTGGAAGCCCATTGAACAGGCGACCATGTCCTACGGTCATGGCATCACCGTTAGTCTTATTCAACTCGCGCGCGCTTACACGGTGTTCGCCAACGACGGCGAACTGGTTCCCTTGTCGTTGAGCAAATTAGACGACAAACCCGAGGGAGAGCGTGTGCTCTCTAAAACGACGGCACAGAGCGTGCGCAGCATGCTGGAGATGGCGGTTCGACCCGGCGGCACTGCGCCGCGCGCGCAAATCATGGGCTATCGCGTCGCAGGCAAGACCGGGACCGCACACAAACTGGTCAACGGTTCTTATGCGCCGGACAAATACGTGTCCTCCTTTGTCGGTTTTGCCCCGGCTTCCGACCCGCGTCTCATCATCGCCGTCATGCTGGATGAGCCGAGTGATGGTCAGTACTACGGCGGACAAGTCGCTGCGCCCGTGTTCGCACAAGTGATGTCCGGCAGCTTGCGCATGCTCGATGTGCCTTTCGACGCGCCGCTTAAACCCATCGAATTGCCTCCGCCCAGTGCGGAGATTCAAGAGAGCATTTAAGTGTGGCCGCCGAAGCTTTCGTCTTTATGCGCAGACTCGCCAAACAGGGTGTTCATGTGAGCGGCCTCCGCAGCGATAGTCGCTTCGTGCAGCGAGGCGACGTTTTTCTTGCCTACCCAGGAGAACTCGCCGATGGTCGACGTTATATTCGCGACGCCGTGCAGGCTGGCGCGAGCGCTGTGATTTGGGAACGCGAAGGTTTCGCGTGGGAAGAGGATTTAACCGTCCCGAATCTTTCCGTCGACAACCTTAAAGCGTTCGCGGGACTGTTAGCCGACGAAGTTTATGGCCATCCCTCACATCGCCTCGATGTGGTCGCTGTGACCGGCACCAACGGTAAAACGTCTTGCAGCATGTGGATCGCGCAAGCTTTGCAAGCCACGGGTGAGCGCACTGCGGTCATCGGCACTTTAGGTTTCGGTTACCCAGGGGATCTCGAATCAAACCCAAACACCACCCCGGACGCCCTGTTGTTGCAGCAAACGCTGAAGCGTTTTGCCGATGACGGTGCGCGAACGGTCGCCATGGAAGCTTCGTCCATCGGCTTGGAGCAAGGTCGCATAAACGGCGTTCGAGTGCACACCGCATTGTTCACCAATCTTTCGCGCGATCATCTCGATTACCACGCCGATATGGAGGCTTACGTCCAGGCGAAGATGCTGTTGTTCAAGCAACCGGGTTTGCAACATGCCGTGCTGAACTTAGACGATGTGCAAGCGGTGCGCATTGCGCAAATGCTGGGCGGCGAGGGCATCGAAAGGGTCGGGTACAGCATGGTGCCCGGCGCAGCGGAGCGCGGAGGCGTGGACCGGTATCTTGAGGCGCATGACATCGCCTTGTCCGACCAAGGCTTGCGATTCACGCTGGCCAGTAGTTGGGGCCGCACCGAAGTCGTGTCACCGCTTCTTGGCAGATTCAACGTCGCGAATCTTCTCGGCGTGCTCGGTGTGCTACTGAGCAAAGGTCTGGACTTGAACGATGCCGTGTCTGCGGTGCAGGGTTTGCGGTCGGTTGCCGGTCGTATGCAAAGACTTGGCGGCGGTGCCCAGCCGCTGGTCGTGATCGACTATGCGCATACACCGGACGCCCTGGAGAAAGTGCTTTCGGCACTAGCGGACATTGCAAGAGCGCAGGGCGGTAGATTGCTGTGTCTGTTCGGTTGCGGTGGTGATCGCGACAAGGGCAAACGCGCGCTGATGGGCGAAGCTGCGTCGAGATACGCAGACAAGATCGTCGTCACGAGCGATAACCCCCGAAGCGAAAACCCACAAGCGATCATCGACGACATTCTCCCGGGTGTGCGGGCGCGGCATGAAGTGCAGATCGACCGTCGCATGGCGATTCATGCCATCGTAAGTGAAGCCAAAGCAGGCGACGTTGTATTGCTCGCCGGCAAAGGACATGAGACTTACCAAGAGATCAACGGCACGCGTTTGCCTTTCTCCGATCTGGACGAGGCAAGCGCTGTTCTCGCGGCGGGCGTACTCACATGATGTCCATCAGCACAGCCGCGCAAGCGCTGGCAGGCCGAGTAATCGGCGAAGACGTCCAATTCAATGACGTTTCGACCGATACGCGCAGCATTGAGCCGGGGGCGCTTTTCATTGCACTTCGTGGCGATCGTTTTGATGGTCACGATTATTTAAATATCGCAAGAGAGCGTGGCGCTGCGGCCGCGATGGTGGCAGCAGACGCCGGGACAAGTGAGGGGGATACCGGCTTTCCCCTGCTCGTCGTCGAAGATACGCGTCTTGGTTTGGGCGGGTTGGCTAAACATTGGCGCGGGCGGTTCGATATCCCGGTCATCGCCGTAACGGGGTCCAACGGCAAAACCACAGTTAAAGAAATGACTGCCGACATCGCCCGCGAACACTTCGGCGAAGACGCCGTGTTGGCCACCGCAGGGAACTTCAACAACGATATCGGATTGCCGCTTACCGTGTTACGGATGCGGCGCCAACATGCTTGCGCGGTGATCGAAGTAGGCATGAATCATCCGGGCGAGACAGCCTATCTCGCCGACATCGCCCAAGCGACGATCGCCGTCGTCAACAACGCCCAACGTGAACATCAGGAGTTCATGAAAAACGTATCGGAGGTCGCGCAGGAACATGCTGCGATTATCGAAGCGTTGGACGAGAACGGTGTCGCCGTGTTTAACGCAGACGACGAACATGCCGCCGTGTGGCGGGCCGCAGCACGCGAGTGTAAAACACGCGACTTCGGTTTGAAGCCATCGGCAGCGGTGCACGCCACGTATAGAGCGACGGCGCAAAGTAGCGAACTCGTAATCGAAACGCCGGAGGGACATACCGCAGCACATTTACAAGTGCCCGGTGAGCACAACGTTCGCAATGCATTGGCCGCAACAGCGGCGGCTACAGCTGCCGGTGCAAGCCTGACGTCGGTCGCGCGCGGTCTCATGAATTTTCGCGCCGTCAAAGGGCGGCTTCAATTGAAAACCGGCAAAGACGGTGTGCGTGTCATCGACGACACCTACAACGCCAATCCCGACTCGGTGCTGGCCGCAATCGATGTACTCGCGCGTGCCGCGTCTCCTCGCGTGCTGGTGCTGGGTGATATGGGAGAAGTGGGCGATCAAGGCCTCGGCTTCCATGCCGAGATCGGTGTTTATGCGAAGACACAAGGCATCGATCGTCTCTTCAGCTTGGGCGCTTTGGCCGCAGAGAGCGCGCGCAGCTTCGGCTCGGGCGCCTTTCATGCTGCCGACATAAACGAACTCATTACGAGTCTGATGAGTGCGCTTGACGCTAAATCCACGCTGCTGATCAAAGGCTCGCGTTTCATGCGAATGGAGCGGGTCGTCCAGGCGTTGGTGGAAGGGCAAGAATGAAAAATCATAAGAGGAGCGCCCTGTCATGCTGCTAGCACTCGCTGAATACCTGTCCCAAGACATTCGCGCGTTCAACGTGTTCAACTACATCACGCTGCGGGCCGTGCTTGCAGCGCTGACCGCTTTAGCAATTTCCTTTCTTGCCGGGCCGGTCATGATTCGCAAGCTGACTACTTACAAGATCGGCCAGGCGGTACGCAACGACGGCCCGCAGACGCACCTGACAAAATCCGGTACGCCGACCATGGGGGGCGCCCTCATCCTGATTTCTATCGGCGTGACAACGCTCTTGTGGGTCGACTGGAGTAACCGATTCATCTGGATCGTGTTGCTTGTCACCTTGGGTTTCGGTGCGATCGGATGGGTGGACGACTATCGCAAGGTGGTACATCGCAATCCGAAAGGATTGTCCGCCAAAGCCAAATACTTCTGGCAATCACTGATTGGGCTTGTCGCCGCGGTTTATCTCGCTTTCGCCGTTCCTGCGCCTAGCACGGCACACGTCTGGGATTTGTTCGTGCAGTGGGTTCAGAGCGGATTCGTCGCCGGTCTGCCGGAGCAGGCTGACTTGATTGTTCCGTTCTTTAAGAACATCGCGTATCCGCTCGGCGTGTTCGGTTTCATCTTGCTCAGTTATTTTGTCATCGTCGGCACGAGCAACGCGGTGAACTTGACCGATGGTTTAGATGGTCTGGCCATCATGCCGGCGGTAATGGTCGGCGGCGCATTGGGTATTTTTGCCTACGCCGCCGGCAATGCCGTTTTTGCCAAATACTTACTGATTCCGAACATCGTTGGTGCTGGCGAGCTTGCCGTGTTCTGCGGCGCACTTGTCGGCGCGGGTCTTGGGTTCCTGTGGTTCAACGCGTATCCGGCCGAAGTATTCATGGGCGATGTGGGTGCACTTGCGCTCGGCGCGGCGTTGGGGACCGTCGCCATCATCGTGAGACAGGAGATTGTCCTGTTCATCATGGGCGGTGTTTTCGTCGCCGAAACGATTTCTGTGATGTTGCAAGTGGCGTACTTCAAATGGAGCGGCGGAAAGCGCATTTTCCGAATGGCACCTTTGCATCATCACTATGAGTTGGGGGGATGGAAGGAGACGCAGGTTGTCGTGCGTTTTTGGATCATCACCTTGATCTTGGTGTTGTTTGGTCTTTCCACTTTGAAACTGCGTTGAACTACGACACGACCTTCGTTAAAGGAAAGAAAGCACTGGTGCTTGGATTAGGAGAATCCGGATTGTCGATGGCGCAGTGGCTGTCACGCCATGGTGCACGGGTGCGTGTCGCCGATTCTCGCGCGACCCCGCCCGGCATGGATGACTTGCGCAAGGCGGTGCCGATGATCGAACTAAGCACCGGCGCATTTAAGGACGATCTTCTCGACCAGATCGACTTCATCGCCTTGAGCCCCGGTTTATCGCCTGAGGAACCGGTAGTCAAAGCAGGCCGTGCTCGGGGCCTTGAAGTTGTCGGCGATATCGAGCTTTTTGCACGCGCCTTGCCTAAAGTGCATAAACCGATTGTTATCGCCATTACCGGGACGAATGGTAAAACCACAGTGACGGCATTGACCGCCGCCATGTGTGCGGTGGCGGGTAAAGACACGATCGCGGCGGGCAATATCAGTCCTGCCGTTTTGAACGCGCTGATGCAGTGCGAGGACGAGCGTCGCAGCCCCGATGTCTGGGTGCTCGAATTGTCCAGCTTCCAATTAGAAACCACCGCTTCGCTGCATCCCACGGCTGCGGCCATGCTCAACTTGAGCGAAGACCATCTCGACCGGCATGCCGATATGCCGGCGTATGCCGAAGCAAAAGCCCGCATTTTTTACGGCGGTGGCGCCCAAGTCCTGAATCGGGATGACCCCTATAGCCGGGGGATGCAAATGCCTGGTCAACGTGCCTTTAGTTTTGGCCTCGGCCCGGCGTTGAGCAATGAAGACTATGGCCTGCTTAGTATCAAAGGCGAATACTGGTTGGCCCAAGGCATGACGCCGCTGCTGCCCGTAAGCGAAATGAAATTGGAGGGTTTGCATAACGCGGCGAATGCGCTTGCGGCGCTGGCGTTGGCCCGTGCGGTCGGCCTACCTTTGGCGCCATGTCTCGACGCGCTTAAACATTTTGGTGGCTTGCCCCATCGCGTCGAACGAGCGGGAGAAATCGATGGCGTCGTTTTCTACGATGACTCCAAGGGAACAAACGTCGGCTCTACCGTTGCCGCGCTGAACGGCTTTGCGCGCCAGTTTGCCCACACCGGCAAGCGCGTAGTGCTGATCGCGGGCGGCGAAGGTAAAGCGCAGAATTTTGAGCCTCTCGCCCCCGCGGTGCATGCAAGTGCGCGCGCCGTGGTTCTTATGGGGCGAGACGCTTCCTTAATCGAAGAGGCTCTCGCCGAGAGCGGCGTGCCTTGTTACCGAGCGGCAGACATGCATGAAGCGGTACGCATCGCCCGTGGTATTGCCCTGCCGGGTGACGCCGTGCTGCTCTCGCCGGCTTGCGCGAGCTTTGACATGTTTAGAAACTACAAACATCGCGGCGATGTGTTCGTCGCCGCGGTAAAAGCGCTGACGCATGCAACGCATTAATCCCAAGCGCAGCGTACTTCCCGACTACGACATCGGCTTGATGTGGGCAGCGGTTTTACTGCTCACTATCGGCTTGATCATGGTTTATTCGGCTTCTATCGCCATCGCCGACGAAGGTCGCTACACCGGCGGCTCCGCGACCTGGTTTCTTTCGCGTCACACGATTTTCCTGACGGTGGCGTTGATTGCCGCTGGCTGCGCCTTCCAAGTGCCCATTCGCGTCTGGCAACGCTTCGCGCCTTGGCTTTTCTTGGCCGGCGTGGCGCTGTTGGCGCTTGTGCTTATCCCGGGCATTGGTCGAGAGGTGAACGGCGCTCGCAGGTGGATCGGTTTGGGCTTCATCAATTTGCAGCCCTCAGAGTTCATGAAGCTCGCTGCGATTCTCTATGCAGCCGACTACACGGTTCGCAAAAGCGCGCTGATGCATAGTTTCAAACAGGGCTTGCTGCCCATGTTGGCCGCCATGCTGATCGTGGGTTGGCTCCTCTTGCGCGAGCCGGATTTCGGCGCCTTTGTCGTCATTGTGTCCATCGCCATGGGCATTCTTTTTCTCGGCGGCATGAATGCGCGCTGGTTTGCCGGGTTGATTTTGACTTGCGGGGCCGGCTTCGTTGCCTTGGTCCTTACTTCGCCGTATCGGCTGCAGCGTCTATTCGGATTCATGGACCCTTGGGCAGACGCGCTTGGCAAAGGCTATCAACTCTCGCATTCGCTCATCGCTTTCGGGCGCGGCGAATGGTTTGGTGTCGGCTTAGGCGCAAGCGTCGAGAAGCTTTTTTACTTGCCCGAAGCGCACACCGACTTCCTTCTCGCCGTTATCGCAGAGGAAATGGGTCTTGTCGGTGTCGTGCTTGTCATCGCGCTCTTCGTTTGGCTAGTCATGCGCGCATTCTCGATCGGGCGGCAAGCCGTGTCCCTAGAGCGACCTTTCTCCGCGCTCGTCGCTCAAGGTATCGGCATGTGGATCGGAATCCAGGCCTTTATCAATATGGGCGTGAACATGGGTGTGCTACCCACAAAAGGTTTGACGTTGCCGCTCATGAGTTTCGGGGGCAGCGGCATCTTGGCCAACTGCATTGCGTTGGCCGTGTTGTTCCGTATTGATTTCGAAAATCGACAACTCATGAGGGGTCTCTCCACATGAGTAAAACAATACTCATCATGGCGGGCGGCACGGGTGGGCACGTTATGCCCGCGCTCGCTGTCGCCAAATATTTGAGCGAGCAGGGATGGCGGATTGTCTGGCTCGGCGTGCCGGGCAGCATGGAGGCCGACTTGGTTCCCAAACATGGATATGAAATGGCTTGGGTACGGTTCTCGGGTGTGCGCGGCAAAGGCTTGCTTACCAAATTGATGTTGCCCTGGAATCTCCTCGTCGCCTTTGCGCAATGCGCGAAGATCCTACGCAGCTTGCGACCCAATGTTGTCCTGGGGATGGGAGGGTATGTCACTTTCCCAGGCGGAATGATGGCCGTGCTGTTTGGCCGGCCTCTCATCGTGCACGAACAAAACGCGGTGGCGGGTCTTGCCAATCGGGTTCTCGCGCTTGTCGCCGACAAAGTGCTGGTTGCGTTCCCCAACGTCTTGCCCAAGAGCGAATTCGTCGGTAATCCCGTGCGCGATGAAATTTTGAACGTCGCGCCACCTGCACTGCGCTTTGCCGGTAGAAGCGGTCCGCTACGAATGCTGGTGGTTGGAGGCAGTTTGGGTGCGCAGGCTTTGAACGAAGTCGTCCCGCAAGCGCTCGCCTTGTTGACGGACGATAAGCGGCCGACGGTATTGCATCAGTCGGGAAAACGAAATATCGACGGCCTTAAGAGCCACTACACAGAAGCTCGCGTCGACGCAGACGCAGTGGCTTTCATCGATGACATGGCGGGTGCTTATGCCGACGCCGACGTTGTCATTTGTCGAGCCGGCGCGATGACCATCGCAGAACTTGCAGCGGTAGGCGTTGCGAGCGTGCTGGTGCCCTTCCCGTATGCGGTGGATGACCACCAAAGTGTCAATGCCCGCTATCTCACCGATGTAGGTGCCGCGGTCATGATTCAACAGCAGGATTTAGGCGCGGTGCGTCTCGCCTCCGTGTTGCTCGAATTCACGCGCGAGAAATTGCTGCTCATGGCAGAACGGGCTCGCGCCATGGCGAAACCAGAAGCCACGCGCGTCGTGGCCGAGGCCTGCGCGGCTCACGCAAAAGAGCGAGCATGAAGCACAAGGTCAAACACATCCATTTCGTTGGCATCGGTGGCTCGGGTATGAGTGGCATCGCCGAAGTCTTGGTGAACCTTGGCTACAAGGTTACAGGGTCGGACCTTGCGTCGAATGCCGCTACGGAACGTCTGGTTTCGCTCGGTGCGCGAGTCATGCTCGGCCACGCGAGGGAACACGTCGCAGGTGCGGACGCGGTTGTGGTGTCGACCGCAGTGAAGTCGGATAACCCAGAAGTGATGTTGGCACGAAGCAAACGCATTCCAGTCGTACCGCGCGCGCTCATGCTCGCCGAGTTGATGAGACTAAAACAAGGTGTCGCCATCGCCGGTACCCACGGCAAAACGACGACGACAAGTCTGGTCGCGAGTGTTCTGGCCGAAGGCGGTCTCGATCCTACCTTTGTGATCGGCGGGCGTTTAACGAAAGCCGCGTCGAATGCTCGGCTTGGAACAGGTGAGTTCATTGTCGTCGAAGCCGATGAGTCCGACGCATCCTTCCTGCATCTGCAGCCGGTGATTGCTGTCGTGACCAATATCGACGCCGATCACATGGAGACCTATCACCACGATTTCGCGCAGTTGAAGCAGGCGTTCATCAATTTCCTGCAGAACCTGCCTTTCTACGGCAGCGCTGTGTTGTGCATCGACGATCCGTATGTGCGCGAGATTCTGCCATTTGTGTCCAAGTACATCGTCAGCTACGGCTTTGGCACGGATGCCATGGTGCGCGCTGAAGACGTCGCACACCACGACGGCGCCATGCATTTCCGGGCACTCCGCGAGGGCGAAAAAGCGCTCGAAGTGAAGCTCAACTTGCCGGGCCGTCACAATGTGTTGAATGCATTGGCAGCCATCGCCATCGGTACGGAGTTGGGGGTCAGCGACGAAGCGATTGTGAAAGCGCTCGGCGAATTCCACGGCGTGGGCCGGCGTTTCCAGCGTTACGGCGATATTCCTTTGCCGGGCGGCGGCTGCTTCACGCTTATAGACGACTACGGCCATCACCCGGCCGAAATGCAGGCGACGCTCGAAGCGGCGCGCGGCGCCTTCCCAGGACGTCGACTGCTCCTGGTTTTCCAACCGCACCGCTACACGCGCACTCGGGATCTATTCGAAGACTTCGTGAGCGTGATGTCGAGCGCCGATGCCTTGGTATTGAGTGAAGTCTACGCCGCCGGTGAGCCACCCATCGTGGCTGCGGACGGACGTGCGCTCGCACGTGCGCTGCGCGTGGCGGGCAAGATCGAGCCGGTTTTTATCGAGAACATCGCCGATCTGCCTGAAGCGGTAATGCAGGCGGCGCAAGACGGTGATGTGGTGTTGAGCATGGGTGCGGGATCGATAGGCGGTGTGCCCGCTCAAATTTCGCAGATTGGTCAGCGGCAGCGCGCGGCAGGTTCAGGATGCAAATGACCGAACCCCTTTACTTCGCCGCTGATTTGCCCGGAGAGTTGCTGGTCAACGAGTCGATGGCTAAGCACGTGAGTTGGCGTGCCGGCGGTCCGGCGAAGCGCGCGTACCTTCCCCAAGGTCTGCAAGACCTGGGCGACTTCCTGCGTGCGTTGCCGGCGAACGAACCGATCTGCTTTGTTGGATTGGGCAGCAACCTGCTTGTCCGGGACGGCGGTTTCGAGGGGAGCGTCGTGCTGATGCACGATACACAGGCGCATATCGCATTCGAGCACGGGCTTATTTATGCAGAAGCGGGCGCCGCCAGTCCGAAGGTCGCTCGTTTCACCGCGCTTGAAGGCTATGAAGGAGCCGAGTTTCTGGCGGGCATTCCAGGCAGCATAGGTGGAGCGCTGGCCATGAATGCAGGTTGTTACGGCAGCGAAACTTGGAATCACGTTGCGCGTGTGCAAACGATTCGGCGCGACGGCACGGTGCTTGAACGCCTGCCCGGGGACTTCGATATCGCTTATCGCCACGTGCAACTCAAAGGCGGCGACAAGATAGGCGAGGATGAATGGTTTGTCGGCGCTTATTTCCGTTTCCCACGAGGCAATGCCGAGCAAGCACGCGCTCGCATCAAGACATTGCTCGACCAGCGCGCGGCGACGCAGCCGCTCAATTTACCGAACGCCGGCTCTGTGTTTCGCAATCCGCCCGGCGATCACGCCGCGCGCTTGATTGAAGCTTGCGGCCTCAAGGGCTATGGCATTGGCGGTGCCCGCATTTCGGAAAAGCACGCCAACTTCATCGTCAATCCCCGCGGACAAGCGAAGGCCGCAGACATTGAGGCGCTCATCGCACACGCGCGCAGTACGGTGCAAGAGCGGCTCGGCATCACACTGGTGCCCGAAGTCCGCATCGTAGGCAAGGAACTTCAAGCATGAATCGCATGGGGAAAGTCGCGGTGTTATTAGGTGGCCCATCGTCCGAGCGGGAGATTTCGTTGATGTCCGGCCAGGCTGTATTGCAGGCTTTGCGCTCGCAAGGCGTCGATGCACACGCCTTCGAT
Organism: Burkholderiales bacterium; assembly: GCA_035273665.1. Taxonomy (GTDB): domain Bacteria; phylum Pseudomonadota; class Gammaproteobacteria; order Burkholderiales; family SG8-39; genus DATEEW01. The sequence continues at coordinate 20,841 of DATEOW010000084.1, forward strand.
CCTGCCGCACGCCCGCTTGCTGATCTCGCGCTGGAAGGTTTCGATCGCGTCTTCATTGCCTTGCATGGCCGCTTCGGCGAAGACGGTACCGTGCAAGGCGCACTCGAAACGATGAGCATTCCCTACACCGGTAGCGGTGTAATGGCCTCTGCCTTAGCGATGGATAAGTGGCGTACCAAGCTGCTTTGGTTGCAAGGCGGTCTGCCCACACCGAGCTACCGAGTCCTAACGGCAAAAAGCGATTGGGCGCAAGTGATGAACGATCTTGGCGCCTCAGTGATGGTGAAGCCCGCACATGAAGGTTCGTCCATCGGCATAACAAAGGCGAGTGATGCGCAAAGCCTCGCTGCGGCCTATGAAGCTGCGGCAAAACTCGATTCGCTCGTGATCGCCGAGCAGTTTATTGCGGGCGCGGAACTCACCGCGGCGGTACTGGGCGATCAGGCCTTACCCCTCGTGCGTATTGAAGCACCCAGCGGAAATTACGATTACCAGAATAAGTATTTCACCGACGAGGTGCGCTACCACTGTCCGGCGGGCCTTCCTCCGGCCCTCGAAGCGCGCATTCAAGCGGTCGCCGTAGACGCATTCCGCCTTCTCGGTTGTCGAGGATGGGCGCGCGCCGATGTGATGCTGGATGCCAACGACGAGCCTTGGCTGTTGGAAATGAATACGTCGCCGGGGATGACCAGCCACAGTCTTGTCCCCATGGCTGCACGCGAGGCGGGCATTGCGTTTGAGGAGCTCTGCCTCCGTATCCTTGATATGGCGGCGACAGAAGGGGCGCGCAAATAATGTGGGACAACCCCGGCCTTCTCAATGCATTGGCAAACCTGTTCTACGCAGTGGCCGCATTCATTTTGCTCTGCATCGCAATTCTAAGCACGCTGAACTCATCCCTTTTCCCGCTGCGCACGCTCGTCGTAGAAGGGGAGATACAGCATGTCGATGCGCAGGCGCTAAGCGAAGCCATCGCCGGAAAAGTGCAAAGCAACTTCTTTGCCGTCGATCTGGAGGCGGTGCGAGCTGCGCTGGAACAAATGCCATGGGTCCGGCGTGCGCATGTCCGGCGTCAATGGCCCGATCGTCTGCAAGTGACCTTGGAAGAGCATGTCGCTGTGGCGCGATGGGGCGAGAAAAAAGATGGCGATCAGCTGGTGAATCGCTATGGCGAAATCTTTATCGGTCGCAGTACGGCAATTCTGCCGCGCTTTGTCGGTCCGCTGGGCAGTGAGATGGAAGTCGCCCGACATTACGTCGACTTCAGTCAAAGCCTTGCTCCGTTGCATGCGGCGATTACGCAGATCGATCTATCCGAACGTTCGGCATGGCAACTCAAGATCGCGATGAAAGATCAACCGGCGTTGACACTCATGCTTGGCCGGAGTGAAGCCGACAAACAAACGGTGCATCAGCGCCTACAGCGTTTCGTCGCCTACTACCCGCGGGTTCAATCACGGCTCAACCGGAGCTTGCAATACGTCGATCTACGTTATCTCAACGGTTTTGCCGTGCGGGTGCCGGAGATCGCGCTGAAGGCGGGGAACGTATAAAAATGAAAGCGTCCATGAGACCGGCAAGTAAAGACAATAAGAACCTGATCATCGGTTTGGATATCGGGACATCCAAAGTGGTGGCCTTGGTTGCGGATGTGCAACCGGACGGCAAGCTCGACATCATCGGCATGGGCTCGCATGAATCCAAGGGCTTAAAAAAAGGCGTGGTGGTGAATATCGAAGCCACCGTGAACGCGATTCAGCGCGCGCTGGAAGAAGCGGAGCTGATGGCCGACTGCAAGATCCAGAGCGTGTTCACCGGTATTGCGGGTAGCCATATCCGCAGCTTCAACTCGACTGGCATGGTCGCCATCAAAGATAAAGAAGTGACGAGCATCGATGTGGATCGTGCTATCGAAACAGCGCGCGCCATGCCGATTCCGACCGACCAACAGGTGCTGCACATCCTGACACAGGAATTCGTCATTGACGGTCAGGACGGGATTCGCGAGCCGCTTGGCATGAGCGGCGTGCGCTTGGAAGTGAAAGTTCATATCGTCACCGGTGCGGTGTCGGCGGCGCAAAACATCGTGAAATGCGTGCGCCGCTGTGGCCTCGAGGTGTCCGATCTCATTCTGCAGCCGCTTGCTTCCAGCATAGCGGTGCTTTCCGAAGACGAAAAAGAGCTCGGTGTGTGCTTGGTGGATATCGGCGGCGGTACGACTGACATCGCCGTATTCCGTGAAGGTGCGATTCGGCATACGGCGGTGATTCCGATCGCGGGCGATCAAGTTACCGCTGACATCGCCATGGCTTTGCGCACGCCGACGCCCGAAGCCGAGCTCATCAAGATTCGTCACGGCTGCGCGCTGCGCCAGCTTGCGGATCCGAACGAAGTGGTGGAAGTGCCGGGGCTCGGCGATCGAGGGCCGCGTCAGCTTTCTCGTCAAACGCTCGCGGAAGTCATCGAACCGCGTATCGAAGAGCTTTACTCGCTTATCCAGCAAGTGCTCCGCCAATCCGGTTTCGAGGACTTGCTGTCCTCCGGGATCGTGCTCACCGGCGGGTCCTCGGTCATGCAGGGCATGGTTGAGCTTGGCGAAGAGATATTCCATATGCCGGTGCGCTTAGGCGTGCCGCGCTACATGGGCGGTTTGGCGGACGTTGTGCAAAACCCCAGATACGCGACAGCCATGGGCTTGTTGCTCGAAGGCAAATCGCAATTCGAGCGTGGCGTGATCGCGCGCCACTCGGGAAGCGTGAAAGACACCGTGCGTCGGATGCGCGAGTGGTTTCAAAAGAATTTTTGAGCGGCGGAGCCGCTCAAGCAAGAACCTTGTCGCCGGGGAAGCCGGTGGCGAGTGCTGAGGCAGTGAGGAGTGAAGAGTGAGACCTGAGGTGTGCAAGGCGCAGTGGAGGCGACAAGAACAGCCGCCCCTCGTTTCACCCTTCACCCTTCGCCATTAATGTTGTTTTATTCAATGGAGAAATGGAATGTTTGAACTGATTGAAAACCATAGCGGGACCATCATCAAAGTGATCGGCGTCGGCGGGGCCGGCGGCAACGCGGTCGATCATATGATTCGTAACGGAGTGGGCGGCGTTGAGTTTATCGCCGCCAATACCGATGCACAGGCGCTTGGCCGCTCGCTTGCAAAGCATCAGATCCAGTTAGGCGCCACGGGCCTGGGCGCCGGTGCAAGGCCGGAAGCGGGGCGTGCAGCCGCAATGGAGCAGCGCGAAGCGATTCGTGAAGCGCTTCAAGGGAGCCATATGTGCTTCATTACCGCGGGCATGGGTGGCGGGACAGGCACGGGCGCTGCGCCGGTCGTCGCGGAAATCGCCAAGGAAATGGGAATTTTGACGGTCGCGGTTGTGACCAAGCCCTTTTCTTTCGAAGGCAAGCGCATGCGCGTCGCGGAGGCGGGTGTGGAAGCCCTGCAAGAGCATGTCGATTCGCTCATCGTGATCCTCAACGAAAAATTGATGGAAGTGTTGGGCGAAGACGTCAGCATGAAGGACGCCTTCCGCACGGCGGACGACGTGCTGCATAACGCCGTGGCAGGGATCGCCGAAATCATCAATTGCCCCGGTCTGGTCAATGTCGATTTTGAAGACGTGAAAACGGTTATGGGTGAAATGGGAATGGCCATGATGGGCTCGGCATATGCAAGCGGTATGGACAGGGCGCGCATCGCGGCTGAAGAGGCGGTTGCCAGTCCCTTGCTCGAAGGCGTCAACCTTTCGGGCGCGCGCGGCGTACTCGTGAATATCACCGCGAGTGAGGAACTGAAAATGCGTGAGGTAAACGAGGTGATGAACACCGTACGCAGCTTCGCCGCCGATGACGCCACCATTATCTTTGGCGCCGTTTACGATCCGGAGATGGAAGAAAACCTACGAGTGACGGTTGTGGCGACAGGGCTCGGCCAGCCGCAGGCGGTACGTGCACCGAAACCACAGCTGATCGTTACGCAGAAAACCGGCACCGACAATATGGGCGTAAATGGAATGGACTACGGCAGTCTCGAAGCTGCGCCCGCTGTTTTTAGGAAAAACCGCAGTTCGGCAATCGAGGCGTTAAGCCAAAGCGGGATGGACAAGTACGATATTCCGGCCTTCCTTCGCAAGCAAGCCGATTAGGCCTGTTCGCCGGGGGTGGGAATGCCGTGCTCCCAGTGGACCCTAACCGCGCAAGCGGCGCATATACGTAATTGGGCGGTCTTTGGTTAGGGCAATCGGACGGGTAGTCTGCCGTACCGTAGGGCTGGGATACGGGGTTTGAGCCCGGGTGTGTGCAGTGTTATTGCGCAAGCGGGCCGACGGATGTGTGCGCGAACGATGCCGTGCTGGTCCGGATGTGGGCCGGCGTGCTACCATGCAAGCCATTGCTAGGTAAAGAAAAAATGTTGAAACAGCGCAGTATCAAATCTTCAATCAAAGCCACTGGCGTCGGTCTACACAGCGGAAAAAAGGTCAACATGACCTTGCGTCCGGCTGCGCCTGACACCGGAATTGTCTATCGGCGCGTAGACCTGCCTCAGCCTGTGGACATTCGTGCCGATGCGCTCGCGGTGACCGATACGCGTTTATGCAGTGCGCTGGAAAACAATGGTGCGAAAGTCGCGACGGTTGAACACCTGATGTCAGCATTGGCCGGCCTCGGTATCGACAATATTTACGTCGATCTTGATGCGCCCGAAGTGCCGATCATGGACGGCAGTGCGGGGCCTTTCGTATTCCTGCTCCAACAGGCCGGTATCGAAGAACAGCGGTCCGCGAAAAAATTCTTCCGGATTCGCAAACCGGTCGAAGTACGCGAAGGCGATAAATGGGCGCGCTTCGAACCCTATGACGGCTTCAAACTGAGCTTTTCCATCGTTTTCGATCATCCGGCCTTTGAGAAGTCCGCGCAGACCTTCAGCATCGATTTTGCCGAGACCTCCTATGCCAAGGAAGTGGCGCGTGCCCGTACTTTCGGTTTCGCGCAGGAAGTCGAGGCCTTGCGCAGTCACGGTTTGGCATTAGGCGGCAGCTTGGATAATGCCGTGGTGCTGGACGAATCGCGGGTGCTGAACAATGACGGCCTGCGTTACGCGGACGAATTCGTCAAACACAAGGTACTCGATGCGATCGGCGATCTGTACCTGGTCGGACACCCTGTGATCGGCGCCTTCAGTGCGCATAAATCCGGACATGCATTGAACAATCAATTGCTCCGGGCAACGCTCGCCGACAAAGAAGCCTGGGAAATCGTGAGTTTCAAGAAGGCGGATCAGGCGCCGGTGGGTTTCAGCAGCTTCTACGCGCCTCAAGCCGCTTAAGGCGGTCCTCAGCTTTTCGCTGCGATGGCGCGCACGCGCGCTCGCAATTCGCCTTCCTCTAAGTCGTTCTCCAGTTTTTTTAGCGCTTGCTTGGCATTGCCGCTGAGAAAGGCTCGTTTCCCCGGGCGCGAGACCGGCGTGAATGCCGTTGGACGCACTTCCAACTTCAATGCATGTATGGAAGTGCCTCTTTCGAGACAGGCCTCCTGTATGCCTGGGGCGAGCAAACGGAATCTAGCGGCGACCGCGTTGTTGGCGGTAAAAATCAGGAGATCGCCTTGCTTGTAGTTCGCGACGCGATAAAGCGGCCGCAAGGGGGCCGGTACCAGTGGTTCGATTGCGCGGCTCAAGGCCAGTAACAATTTGGCCTGCGCCATCAAGGGCCCGGCGCCCTCAGCGTGCGGGAGAAAATCGGCAATGGCTTTACTGGACATAGGCGAAGGCAGCGGAACGCTATGGGCCCCATGATAAACTAGCGGACTTCTTTGCTCTCCTTTTCTTCATGATTCCGCGCGTACTCAAGGCGATTTTCGGTAGCCGTAACGACCGGCTGATCAAGCAATACGCCAAGACAGTCGAACAAATTAACGGCCTGGAAACGCAGATCGCTGCTTTAAGCGATGCGGACTTGCGCGCCAAGACCGACGCCTTCAAGGGGCGCATTGCGCAAGGCGAAAGTTTGGACGATCTCTTGCCCGAAGCCTTCGCGGTCGTTCGAGAAGCGGGCAAGCGGGTGTTCGGTATGCGGCACTTCGACGTGCAACTCATCGGTGGCATGGTCTTGCACAACGGCAAGATCGCGGAAATGCGCACGGGCGAAGGTAAGACCTTGATGGCAACCTTGCCTGCGTATTTGAACGCGATGTCCGGCAAGGGCGTACACGTCGTTACGGTGAACGATTATCTAGCGGCACGCGACGCGGAGTGGATGGGCAAGCTCTACAATTTTCTCGGCTTGTCGGTGGGCGTCATTTTGTCGCAGATGCCGCACTCGGATAAGCATGCCGCTTACGCAGCGGACATCACGTACGGCACGAACAACGAGTTCGGTTTCGACTATCTCCGCGACAACATGGCCATGCGGGCGGAAGACCGCTTCCAGCGGGGCCTCAATTTCGCCATCGTCGATGAGGTCGATTCGATTTTGATCGACGAGGCCCGCACGCCGCTGATCATCTCCGGCCAGTCCGAGGACAACGTCGAGACGTACTATCGGCTGAACGAGATCCCGCCGAAGCTCACCCGCCAGGCCGACGAGAAGGCGCCGGGTGACTACTGGGTCGACGAGAAGGC
>DATEOW010000085.1:0-2390 GCA_035273665.1 Burkholderiales bacterium
CCTATGTGCGCAGCGCCCCAGTGCGTCCCAAGCGTGAGCATCAGCGCGGGGGGATGGCAGGTGCGCTCACCAGACTGCTCACGACATATCCTGATATCGAACAGCTGCTGGTTCCACTTATTCGCAAGGAAGCGACCGAGCTAGGCGTGCCCGAGATGCGGTTGAGGCTCGTAACCCTTCACCGCATCTTTAAGAAATGCTTGCGCGAGAAGTTGAAGATCCCGGGTACCGAGTGGCCGTTCACCTGCCAATACGAGGGTAAACGCAGCATCGCCGAGTACATGCGCTATGTACTGAATAGCAATTTTGCTCGTACGGTAAAAACGCGAGAGGAGCAGCCTGCCAAGGCGCACCTTGCCGTCGGCACGGGCGTGCCGTCCCTGTTGCATTTCGGCGAGATTTATCAAGCGGTGGAGATCGACGCCTACGACATCAATGCGCTCTTTACGGTTTACTTTAAATCGCCTAAGGGGTTTAAGACACCGGTTCCGCTATCCCGCATATGGCTATTGGCGGTCGTAGAGAGAAAGTCCACCGTGGTGCTTGCCTTCAGCATCGTCTATAAAACGGAAGTCGGGGCCGACGATGTATTGCGCTTGATCCGCCAAGCTCTGGATCCGAACCCCACGCTCCCGGAGCTGACAATTCCCGGGGCTTGTTATCCGTCCGATGGAGGATTTCCATGCCAGATATACCCGCAGCTTGCGAGCGCGGTATGGACGGTGACCATGCTCGATCGCGCATTGAGCAACGAGGCGAAATCTGTGCGAGAGCGAGCCCGACGGCGGTTGGGCTTCGTGATCAATTGGGGGCCGGCGAGGCATTTTGAACGTCGCCCCAACGTCGAACGATTGTTCCGCACAATCGACGCCGAGGTATTCGGGAGGCTGCCGTCCACGACGGGCAGCCATCCTCACAAACGGCGCGCGCCGAATGCCGCGCAGAAGGCGCTCAGACTTGCCATCGAAGCGGAGCACGCCGAGCAAACCACTGCGGTGCATGTGCTACAACACAATGTCACGCCCTCTGAGGGCCTTGGTTCTATCAGCCCCTTGCACGCGCTCGGACAAGCGCTCGAGCAGGACGGCGGACATTTTCTGCCACGGTACGTCCCGGTTTCACTGTCAAGCGGAGGCAATTTGCTCACCGTTCGCGAGATTCGAACAGTTCGGGGGGGCATACCCGAGGGCCGGCACCCCTATGTCACCATTGATCGGGTGCGCTATACCAGTCCCGCGCTGGTAGCTGCTTCTGGTTTAATCGGCGAAGAAGTCATGGTCGAGATCGACGAGGAGGACATGCGCCAGGTCGAACTCTACCTAATGGACGGCACCTACATGGGGCCGCTAACGGCCGCTGGCCAATGGTCGCGCACGAAACATGATCGAAAAACGCGCAAGGCGATCAACTCGGCACTCGTAAGTCGCGAACTGATTCTTGGCGACCTCGACGACCCGGTGCTCTGTTGGCTTCAGATGTTGTCGACACCAAAGAAGAAGGTTCGGAGGCTGAAGCCTAAAGAAATGCCAACCCCGCGCGACGCAACCGAAGCCGTTAGGGTTGCGCGGGCGGCGGGAAGTGAGTTGTATCTGGGCCAAAGCGTGCCGGCCGCATTAAACGCTGCGGATAAAGCTTCGAAGAAGCCCGCCTTGACACCAAAAATGCGCTCCACGCCCTCGGTAATGGCCAAACCCGCCCCGGACGTTCGCAAGCTGATCAATCGCGGCAAAGCAAAGGAGTGAGAGATGGCAGCCGCTAAACCTTCCCACTCACGGCCCGAGATGGAAAACCTCGCTTACCGCGAGTCATTACTCGCTGAGCATCCAATCATCACACGCGGCTACACGATCGCAACGCCCATGATCGAAGCGTGCTATCAGGTGTTTCGTGAGCGCGTGTGGTTGCGCCGACGCGGGACGGTCCTTTACGCGGATACGTGCACCGGCAAAACAACGTGCAGCGAAGCGGTGGAGGCGTTGCTCTGTATGGAGTTTCCGAATATTTATCTTGCCTCTGTGGATGCGCAGAAATCGCTGGGGATTCGAAGCTTTTTAAAGGATCTGATCGATGCATGTGGGCTGGCTCTGAGCGGGCGCGAAACGGCTATGGCGATGGGGGAAATACTCCTCATGGGCGTCCAAACGGAGTGCGACAAGCGTAAAGGCAATCACTTCGTCCTCATCATCGACGAGATGCAAAATCTTCAGGAAGATGAGTTCACTCAATTGGCGACTTTGGGTAATCGACTCCATCGCAGGCACATTTCCATGACGACGCTTGGATTTGCCCAGCCGGATATTACTCACCTGATGAAAGGTTTTCTCGCATCGAGAAAAAGAAACTTAGTCGCGAGGTTCCTCGCCGAACAGATTATTTTCGAGGGCTGTCAA
>DATEOW010000086.1:0-11049 GCA_035273665.1 Burkholderiales bacterium
GTGATGGTGGATCAGTTGAACTCCTTCGCGTCGGAAGTAACGCGCGTGGCACGCGAAGTCGGTACCGAAGGGAAGCTCGGTGGTCAGGCGCAGGTGAAAGGCGTGGGCGGTACCTGGAAGGATTTGACCGATTCGGTGAACGTGATGGCGGCGAACCTGACGGGTCAGGTTCGAAACATTGCCGAAGTGACGACCGCGGTGGCGCGCGGCGATCTCTCGAAAAAGATTACCGTCGACGTGAAGGGCGAGATTCTGGAACTCAAAGACACCATTAACGTGATGGTGGATCAGTTGTCCTCGTTTGCCGCCGAGGTGACGCGCGTCGCGCGTGAGGTCGGTACCGAAGGAAAACTGGGTGGTCAAGCGGAAGTGAAGGGCGTCGCCGGTACGTGGAAGGATTTGACCGACTCGGTGAACTTCATGGCCTCTAACTTGACGGGCCAGGTGCGGAACATCGCGGAAGTGACGACTGCGGTGGCAAACGGCGACTTGTCGAAAAAAATCACTGTCGACGTGAAGGGAGAAATCCTCGAACTGAAGAACACCATCAACGTCATGGTGGACCAACTGCGTTCGTTCGCGTCCGAGGTGACGCGGGTCGCAAGGGAGGTCGGTACCGAAGGGAAGCTCGGTGGCCAAGCTTACGTGCAAGGCGTTGCCGGTACGTGGAAGGACTTGACCGACTCGGTGAACTCAATGGCGCGGAACTTGACCGCGCAGGTGCGAAACATCGCGGAGGTGACCACCGCCGTGGCGCAGGGCGATCTCTCCAAGAAAATCACGGTGGATGTGGAAGGCGAAATTCTCGCGCTGAAGAACACCGTGAATACGATGGTGGATCAGCTCTCGTCCTTTGCGTCTGAAGTCACGCGGGTGGCATGGGAAGTCGGTTCGGAAGGCAAGCTGGGCGGTCAGGCGCAGGTGAAGGGGGTTGCCGGTACGTGGAAGGATTTGACCGACTCGGTGAACTCCATGGCCTCGAACTTGACGGGTCAGGTGCGGAACATTGCCGAAGTGACGACCGCCGTTGCGAACGGCGATTTGTCGAAGAAGATTACCGTTGACGTGCGCGGCGAGATTCTGCAATTGAAAGACACCATCAACGTGATGGTGGATCAGCTGCGATCCTTTGCCTCGGAAGTGACGCGCGTGGCGCGCGAGGTGGGTACCGAGGGGCGTCTAGGCGGGCAGGCGAATGTGCCGGGTGTTGCAGGGACGTGGAAGGATTTGACGGACTCCGTGAACTTCATGGCCTCGAACTTGACGGGTCAGGTGCGAAACATCGCCGAAGTGACCACGGCGGTCGCAAAGGGGGACTTGTCGAAGAAAATTACCGTCGACGTGAAGGGTGAGATCCTGGAATTGAAAGACACCATCAACGTGATGGTGGACCAGTTGAACTCCTTCGCTTCGGAAGTGACGCGTGTGGCGCGTGAGGTCGGTACCGAAGGGAAGCTCGGCGGCCAAGCGACGGTGCGCGGCGTGGGCGGTACCTGGAAGGATTTGACCGACTCAGTCAACGTGATGGCTGCCAACCTGACTGACCAGGTGCGCGGTATCGCCGGCGTGGTGACGGCGGTGGCGAAGGGCGACCTCAAGAAAAAACTCACGGTGGAAGCGCGCGGCGAGATCGCCGCACTCGCAAACACCATTAACGAAATGACGGACACGCTCGCGACCTTCGCCGATCAGACCACCACGGTGGCGCGTGAGGTGGGGGTGGAAGGGAAGCTCGGGGGCCAAGCAAACGTGCCGGGTGCCGCAGGCACTTGGAAAGATTTGACCGATAACGTGAACCAGCTCGCAGCGAACTTGACTACGCAGGTGCGTGCGATTGCCGATGTGGCCACTGCGGTGACACGGGGCGATTTGACGCGTTCGGTGACGGTGGATACGCGTGGGGAAGTGGCGGTGTTGAAAGACAACATCAACGAAATGATCCGCAACTTGAAAGACACCACGCAGAAAAACTCCGAGCAGGATTGGTTGAAGACCAACCTCGCGCGGTTTACGCGGTTACTCCAAGGTCAGCGCGAACTGGAAACAGTCGTGAAACTGATTCTGTCTGAACTTGCACCGCTCGTGGCGGCGCAGGTTGGCGTGTTTTACATGATGGAGCCTGCAGCCAACGATCCACGTCTCAAGCTCGTTGCCGCTTACGGCCATCGCAGCAATAAGAGCGTGGCAAGCGAATTCGAGCCGGGCGAAGGCCTCGTCGGTCAATGCGCCGTTGAACAAAAGCGCATCGTCATGAACGACGTGCCTGACGGTTATCTGCGGATCTCTTCCGGACTGGGCGCAGCCACCGCTCGCAATGTGGTGGTCCTGCCGATCTTGTTCGAACAGCAAACCAAGGCAGTCATCGAATTGGCTGCTTTCGATGCATTCAGCACGACTCACCTTGCCTTCCTCGATCAGCTCATGGAAGGCATCGGCGTGGTGCTTAACAACATTGAGGCCAACACCCGCACCGAAGGTTTGCTCAAGCAATCGCAGACCTTGGCCCGAGAGCTGCAAAGCCGCCAGGAAGAGTTGCAAAACACCAACGAAGAGCTCGCGGAAAAAGCGCGGCTGCTATCCGAACAGTACATTGAGGTGGAGCATAAAAACCGTGAAGTGGAACAGGCGCGGCTGGCGCTCGAAGATAAGGCCGCGCAACTCGCCTTGTCTTCCAAGTACAAGTCCGAATTCCTGGCGAACATGTCGCACGAGCTGCGTACCCCTCTTAACTCGCTCCTTATTCTGGCGCAGCAGCTCGGTGAGAATCCGAACCGCAACCTCACGGACAAGCAAGTCGAATACGCCAAGATCATTCATGCATCGGGCACCGATTTGCTCACGCTGATCAACGATATTCTGGATTTGTCAAAAATCGAGTCCGGCACGGTATCGCTGGAAATGAGCGAAATGCCGCTCCGTGGGCTGCGCGAATACGTGGAACGCACCTTCCGCCACATGGCGGAAGCCAAGCAATTGGGCTTCAAGATCGATTTGCAAGAGGAAGTGCCCCCTGCAGTGATGACCGACCCGATGCGTCTGCAACAGATCTTGAAAAACCTGTTGTCGAACGCTTTCAAGTTTACCGAGCAAGGCGCCGTCCAGATGACGATCGGCACCGCGCGCAGCGGATGGAGCGCGGAAAACCTGTCGCTCAACACTGCGCATACGGTCGTTGCATTCAGCGTAACCGATACCGGCGTGGGGATCCCCAAAGACAAGCTTCAACTTATTTTTGAAGCTTTCCAACAGGCGGACGGCACTACGAGCAGGCGTTATGGCGGTACGGGTCTGGGCTTGTCCATTAGCCGAGAGCTGGCTCGTTTGCTGGGCGGCGAGATCGTGGTTGAGAGTGTCGTGGGCAAAGGTAGTCGTTTCACTTTGTACATTCCCGTCAGCAGCCTTGCACTGTCCGGTGCGCTGCCGATTTCCGCCAATATGAATACAGTGCAGGAAGAAGCCGTTCCGTTCCTGTCCGGCGCCGACATGTCCTATGTGTCGGCAGCCCGAATTTCAGATGATCGCGAGCTCATCCTCTCGGGCGAACAATGTGTGCTCATTGTCGAAGACGATCAAGTCTTCGCGAGTATCTTATTGGAAACCGCGCGCGAAAACGGCTTCAAGGGCGTCGTCAGCCTTCTCGGCGCGCCGGCGCTCGAATTGGCGCGCGAGTTTCAGCCGCAGGCAGTGATGCTCGATCTGACCTTGCCGGACGTGGAAGGCTGGTCGGTACTCGATCATTTGAAGCACGATCCGGAAACGCGTCATATTCCGGTTCACATCCTATCCGGCAAAGATGCGAGCGAAAGGGCGTTGCGCCAGGGTGCGCGTTCCTATCTCATCAAGCCGGTCAGTCGCGAACGTTTGCAGAACGAATTCGCTCACATGCAGCAGTTCATTTCGCGCACACGCAAAAATCTGCTCATCGTTGAGGATAACGAGGCGCAGCGTCAGAGCATGGTTGAACTGCTCGCAGCGGACGATGTGGCGATTAGTATTGCCGCGGACGGCGCACAGGCGATCGCCGCGATGAAAGCAGGCCCCTTCGATTGCGTGGTGCTCGATCTTTCGTTGCCGGATATCTCCGGCTTCGATCTTCTCAAGAAGATTGCTGAAGAGCCTGCGCTACGCAAGCTCCCGGTGGTCATCTACACGGGCAAGGACTTGAGCCGCAAGGAAGTGACACAGCTGCGACGCCTGGCCCAGAGCGTGATCGTGAAGGATGTGCGTTCGCCGGAGCGGTTACTGGATGAGACCGCGTTATTCCTGCATCGTCCCGTCGCCCGAATGTCCGAAACCCATCGCCGCATGCTTGCCGGCAACTTTGACGCCGACGGCGTTTTACGCGGCAAAAAAGTGATCGTTGTGGACGACGACGTGCGCAACATCTTCGCATTGACGACCGTGTTGGAGCGCCATGAAATGATGGTGAGTTTCGCCGAGAACGGGCGTGACGGCATCGAGTTGCTGCAGCGGAATCCGGACACCGACATCGTCCTGATGGACATCATGATGCCGGAGATGGATGGCTACGACACGACGCGCGCGATTCGCGCCGACGCACGGTTCGCGCATTTGCCGATCATTACGTTGACCGCAAAAGCAATGAAGGGGGATCGGGAAAAATGTTTGGAGGCGGGCGCGTCCGACTACATCACTAAACCGGTGGACACGGCAAGACTGGTGTCGATGCTGCGTGTATGGCTGACGCAACGCATCGGGGCCGCCGCTTGAATGTAGAAACCTCCGCGGCCATCGAGCGGCTCGAAACGGATCTGCTCATGGAGGCATTGTCGCGCGCCTATGGTCTGGATATGCGCCGTTACGCGCGCCCGGCTTTCGAGGCCTGGGCGACGAGTGCGGCGCAGGCGGCCGGGGCGGAAAATGTTTCCGCGCTCATCGAACGGATGCTGCATGACCGTGAGTTTGGCAGCGCCGCGTTGGGCAGCCTTTATTACAGCGATGTGCAGCTCTTCGATAATCCGAGCTATTGGCAGGCGGTGCGAACGAGCGTTCTGCCCTGGCTGCGAACCTCGCCCTTCATCAGCATTTGGATGCCGGATTGCGGCCACGGTGCCGGGGTCTATAGTCTGGCCATTCTGCTCGAAGATGCCGGTTTATACGAACGCACGCGTATCTATGCGACCGATTCGGACAGCGGGCACATTGCTCGCGCAGCGCAAGGGATTGTGGCGCAGGCGGTACTCAATTCGGCACATCGAACCTATCAGCAGATTGGCGGCATACGAGCGCTCGATAGCTTCTTTGTCGCCGAGGGCCCCAATGCACGTTTGCATCCGCGACTGTGGGCCAACATTGTCTGGTCGCAGTTCGATCTCGCGCAAGGTGAAAGTTTCAACGAGTTTCATTTTATCGACGGCCGCCTTTTGCCGAACACGAAGCAAGTGCCACGCAATACGCTCAAGGTGTTAACTTCGAGTATGCCGGTGTCGGGATTGCTCGCGTTGAACCCGGAGCAAAGCGCAGAGCTGCTTCGCTTCAGCCGTAATTACAAGGAATGGGGTCATGGTTTACATCAACGCATTGCATGAAAAACGATCGGCTACACATGACCTCTAGATACGGTAGCCCGACGAGGGGCGTTGCAACGTCCCTCGACGATAACGCCGGCGTGCTTAGCGGCGCGGAACCGCCACGTGTATTGGTCGTGGACGATAACTCGGCCAACCTCGCCGTCTTTCAGGCCATTCTGACCGACAGTAGTTTCGACCTAGTGTGTGCGCAGTCAGGTGTTGAGGCGATGCGCCATCTGTTGAACTCGGAGTTTGCGGCGATTCTGCTCGACATGAACATGCCGACCATGGACGGCCTGCAAACCGCCCAACTCATCCGTGAACGCGAGCGGTCGCGTGACGTGCCGATCATTTTCATTTCGGCTTATCAACCCGATCAGAAGCAGGTCTTGGCGGGTTATGCCAGTGGAGCGGTCGATTACCTCGTAAAGCCGGTTTCTCCTGAGATTCTCAAATCGAAAGTAAGGATTTTCGTCGACCTGTTTCGCAAGACACGTCAAATCGAATGGCAAGCGAAACAACTGCGCGGAACCAATGCGCGTCTGCAGCGCGAAGTCACCCAGCGCGAGGAAGCGCAACGCGACGCAGCCTTCGAACGAGAAGAACGCCAGCGCGTGACGCTCGCGAGCATTGCCGACGCGGTATTGACCACAGACGGGAAAGGTCTGCTGACATCGCTTAATCCTGCGGCGGAATCGCTTACGGGTTGGCTAAGCCCGGAGGCGAAAGGACATCCGCTTGTCGAGGTGCTGAAGATCGCCGGGGATGGAGAAGAAGGTTCTGTCGACGAATGCTTGCGTGGTGCATTGAGCAGCGGGGCGGTGGTGCAAGGGAAAAGATCGCGCTCGCTGCAATCCCCGGATGGTGAGCGCTTCGTCGATTTTTCCGTATCGCCGGTGCATGATCGGGTTGGCCAGATCGTCGGCGCCGTACTCATCCTCCGCGATATGACCGCGCGGCACCAGATGGAGATGGAGCGCCAACGCGCGTTCCAGCTGGAACAGGAAGCACGGCAGGCGGCCGAATACGCGAGTCGCTCCCGAGACGAATTCCTGGCCGTAATCTCCCACGAACTACGCACGCCGCTCAATGCAATCGTGGGTTGGACGCATATCCTGCGCACCAATGCTGCGAAGCAGGAGTACACGTCGCAGGCCGTCGATGCCATTCACCGCAGTGCGATGGCACAGAAAAAACTCATTGAAGACCTGCTCGACATGTCTCGCATCATCAATGGCAAGATTTCACTGCAAAAACAGATGATCGATCTTTCGTCGGTCATTGCCGCTGCGGTCGACACGCTGCGTCCGAATGCCGAAGAGAAGAACGTCCGCGTGGAATGCGACCTCAACAGCATTGCCTGTGAGGCGATGGCGGATCGGCAGCGCTTGCAACAGGTGATCTGGAACGTGCTATCCAATGCCATCAAGTTCACGCCCGATGGCGGCTCGGTGAAAGTGAAGCTGGAACAGGCAGGCGAACAGGCTCGCATTTCGATTACCGACACCGGTCAGGGAATTGCGCCGGAGTTTCTCCCCCATGTATTCGAAGCTTTTCGCCAAGCGGACTCCACCATTACGCGGCGTCAAGGCGGGCTGGGCCTCGGGCTCGCCATTTCTCGCCAGTTGATGGGCGCACACGATGGAGAAATCACTGCACGCAGCGCCGGCCAGAACTGCGGGACGATCGTGACCATCAGCCTGCCCGCGCATGCGCGCGATCATCGGCGCCATGACCTGGTGGAGGCGGAAAATCACGTTGGCGATCGACGCGGCGAACGCAACCCGGCAGAGCAGAATCTTTCCGGCGTTCGCATTTTGGTGGTCGATGACGATCTCAACACGCTGAGCCTTCTGGGCATTACGCTGCGCGAAAAAGGCGCGATCGTACGTCCGGTCTCCAGCGCGGCCGAAGCAATGCGCATTCTGCAGGAATGGATGCCTCAGGTCGTGCTCTCGGATATCTCCATGCCGGACGAAGACGGGTATACGCTCATTCGCCGCATCCGTGAGTTGCCGGCCTGTAGCAGCCGAGACTTAGCCGCTTTCGCATTGACCGCAATGGCCGGCGAGGACGACAAAGAGCGTGCGATGAACGCAGGATTCGATGCGCACATCGCCAAACCCTTCGATCTGGACTTGTTGGCCAAATCGATCAATAACCTTCTGAGCACCAAAGCCGCCGCCGGCAGCATTTAAAAGGCGGGTTTCTCATTTACGCGCTTTCATCTTCTTTAAAATCGCTTATCCGACGGCACATCAGTTCGGTCGTCGATCTTGAGGCATTGCTTTTGGTCTCCAGCGCTCCTCAGCGCAATTGGCGGGCCAAAGACCTCGTGCAAGCGCTGTATATCAGCGAAGCAGCAGCCGTTCAGCAATTCGAAAAACTCATCGCAGGTGCTTTCCTCCAGCAGCAAGCGGATGGGGCTTTCCGCTATGTGCCAGACGAGAAAACCGCGGAAACTGTCGCTGAGCTTGCTGCGGTCTATGAGCAATGGCGGGTCCGCATCATCGAGTACATTTATTCCAGGCCTTCTGAAAGCGTTTACGGTTTCGCGCGCGCTTTCAAGCTCAAGGGAGACGAAGACGAATGAACTGGTTCGCCGAATTGACCTACGTGTTATGCACGCTTACTGCGTTGGCTTGCGCCGTCCTTCTCTTGCGCGCCTATGGTCGAAGCAAGATGCGCCTCCTATTTTGGAGCGGCGTTTGCTTTGTTGCATTGACGGTAGAGAACATCATTCTCCTTATTGACATGACGGTCATCCCGGAAATCGATTTTTCGCCTTTTCGAAACCTCATCGCGCTTTTCGGCGTGGTTGCTTTGCTGATCGGCCTAATTTGGAATGCGAGGTCCGCATGATCAATTATCTGCACGGCGCGATCACAGTGGCGTTTTTCATGGTCGGTTTGTTTTTCTTCCGTTTTTGGCGCGACACGCTCGATCGTCTATTTCTCTTGTTCGCCCTGTCTTTTTGGCTCCAGGCCGGGATACGTATTGCGCTGACCATCGTCGGCGGGGGAGAGGAGCGCGTGTTTCTCTACGCGCTACGCTTTGTCGCCTATAGCCTGATTTTGGCTGCGATCGTCATGAAAAATATGCAAGACGATAACGGCCGCCGTCCGCAAGAATAAGTCGTCGCAAAGGCACGCCTGTTGCACCCCTTACATGATGTCTCCCTCGCGGTTTGCGCGTGGGACATGTAAGTCTTTGGAAACACGCACTCGTGCATTCCAGTCAATAGGAGCAAAGCAATGAATCAACGTTATGGACAACATTCCAACCAAAACCAAAACGAGCAGGACGAAGGGCGTCTGTGGGGCCGGGACAGCGAGGATCAACAGTTCCGCAACCGTTATGCCGGAAATGAGCAAGGCGGATGGGGTAGTCCCCCGCAGCAAAGCCAGGGCTCGCATAGTTTCGGCGGTTCGTCGCCGGCCGGATATAGTTCTCAAAGCGGTTTCGGTCCTCAGCAGGGCGGATCGTCGCAGCGCAATCCGCAAAGCCAAAGTTATTCACCCTATGGCGGTCAACAAGGCGGGCAGAGTTCGGGCGGCCAAGGCGGTTATTACGGCGGTCAGAATCAGGGCTTTGGCGGACAGGGCGCTCAATCGGATCAACGCGGCGGTGGCTTCTACAGCCAAGGCCAATCGCCCAATCCGGGGTCCCATAGTTACGGCGGCCAGTATGGCTCCCCCTATGGCAGCAACTACGGGTTCCAATCGGGTGGTTACGGTACGCAAGCCTTCGGGTCCCAAGGTTCCGGCTCGCAGGCGAACTATGGCGCTTTCGGCGCTCAGGGTTATGGCGGCGAAGGCGGTAGCGGCGCGCAAGGCTATGGCGCGCAGGGCGCCTATGGTCGTTATGGTTCGCAAGGTGATTACGGCGTGCCGGGCGGCTATGGCGGCGGACGTAACTATCGGCAAGGGAATTTCGGCGCATCCAATGCCCCAAGCGAGTCGATGTTGCAGCAAGGAAGTCGCGCTCCCTTCAGCGATCAGATCGCCTATGGACACACATGGCACGGTCTCGATGAGCACGGGGGTCGCGGTGGCTATCAACAACAGAACCGTGGCGAGCGCCGTGGGCCTAAGAGCTATCAGCGTTCGGATGAACGCCTGAAGGAAGACATCTACGAACGCCTATGCCATCAGTGGGAATACGATGCGACGGAAGTGAACGTGGAGGTCAGCGAAGGTAAGGTTGTCCTTAGCGGGACGGTCCCGGATCGCCGTACGCGTCACGCCATCGAGAATCTCGTGGACGATGCGCACGGCGTAAAAGACATCGAGAACAACCTGCGTGTGGAGTCGATGTCTCGTGGTCATGGTGCCCAATACAGCGGACAATCCAGCGGACAGTCCAGTGGGCAATCGTCGGGATCGTCCTCGGTCACTGCCGCCCAATCGGGGCAGAGCTCCACATCCGGCGCCACGCAGGGCGCAAGCGCCAGTTCGAGCAATCCTGCATTGAGCGCAAGCACAATCGGGAAGAACAAGGAATAAAGATTGAGTGCTTCGCGCAATAAAAAGCCGGCCTCGCGCCGGCTTTTTATTTGGCTTTCGCTCGTTTGAGGGAGAAGTAGAAGGTGGCGCCTTCGTTGAGTTGTCCTTCCGCCCAAACTCTTCCACCATGGCGTTGAATAATTCGCTGAACATTGGCGAGGCCAATGCCGGTGCCTTCGAACTCTGCGTCGGTATGGAGCCGTTGGCAGATACCGAAGAGCTTATGCACGAAGCGCATATCGAAGCCGGCGCCATTGTCGCGTATGAAGACCACCACCTCGTCGGGGCGCGCGGGCTCACTGGTACTTCCGATATGGATATGTGCCACGTCGCGCTTGCTGGTGTACTTCAGCGCGTTGTGAATGAGATTGCTCACTGCCTCACGCAATAGGCCTGCGTCAGCATGCACGGTCGGCAGCGGCTCGATCACCCACTCGATTTGCCGCTCCTGCATTTCGGGGGCAAGTTGTTCCCGGACTTCGTCAATCAGGGCCCCAAGTTTCAGAGGCGCTTGGCGCAGTTCGGTACGCCCGGAATGGGTCAAGGTCAGCAATCCTTCAACGATCGCCGTCATACGTTTCACCGCACCGGTGATCCGTTCCAATTGTCGTGTGGCCTCCGCGTTGAGCGGCGCTGCACTGTCTTTGAGCATTTCCGCGAAGCCGGTGATGTGCCGCAGAGGCGCCCGGAGATCATGAGAGACCGAATAAGAAAAGGCTTCGAGTTCGCGGTTCGCTTCGCTCAACTCTGCGGTGCGCGCCTGCACGCGTTCTTCCAACTCGGCATTCATGCGCCTAACGGCATTTTCCGATTGCTTGCGTTCGCTGATATCGCGAATGGCCATCAAACGCAGCTTTCGCGAGCCGGCCCACACGTTACGCGTCCGTGCCTCGGCATAGAAACGACTGCCGTCCTTGCGCAGCAATAGGTGTTCGCCGATCGTTTCCTGCCCGCTTTCGAAAGCCGCCGCGACTTGCGCGCGCGACTCGGGTGCAATGAAATTCGTGCAGTGC
>DATEOW010000087.1:0-35266 GCA_035273665.1 Burkholderiales bacterium
GGCCGCGCAGGCTTTCGGCATCGATCCGAATCGCGTGTTTCCGATGTGGGATTGGGTCGGCGGGCGTTATTCCTTATGGTCTGCGGTCGGACTTTCGATCGCAATCGCCATCGGCTCTGAGGGCTTTCGTGAGCTACTGGCCGGCGCACGAGATATGGACGAACATTTCCGTGATGCGCCGCTCGAAGAGAACATGCCCGTGCTATTGGGTCTCTTGAGTCTCTGGTATATCAACTTCTATGGCGCACAATCGCATGCGGTGCTGCCCTATTGTGCCTATCTTGAATTGTTCCCCGCTTATCTTCAGCAATTGGAGATGGAGTCCAACGGCAAGCGTGTCGATCGTCATGGAAACGCATTGAGCTATTCCACCGCCCCGGTGATCTGGGGCAGTGTCGGCACGAATGGTCAACATGCGTTTCATCAGCTGCTTCACCAAGGAACTTTGCTCGTACCGAGCGACTTCATCGTGGTATCGAATCCCTCCGATGTTCGGGATATCGAGGCCCACTACATGCTCTTAGGCAACGCTCTGGCGCAAAGCGCAGCCCTGATGCAGGGGAGCCCGAACGCGGCTGAACCGCACCGTGAGTATCCGGGCAATCAGCCTTCTAGTACGATTGTCCTTCCTCGCCTTACGCCGCACAGCCTCGGCGCATTAACGGCGCTATACGAGCACAAGGTGTTCGTGCAAGGCGCGATATGGGGAATTAACAGCTTCGATCAGTGGGGCGTCGAATTGGGTAAAAACATGGCTCAAACCCTGACACCTGCGCTGCTGAGCGGAGACCTTCCGGCCGAAAGCGATAGCTCGACGCGCGCACTCATCGTCAAACTAAGGGAATCGTCATGAACGAAGAACACTTCAATCAAAGCATCCGCGCCTTCTTGAAAAACGTCGGTGTGCGTTCGCAACGCGAAATCGAACAGGCGGTCGATCACGCAAGGCAAAGCGGCAAGCTCAAGGGCAGCGAACATATTCCCGCGCACATGCAACTTGAAATTCCTTCGCTTGGGATTACGGTGCGCTTCGATCACACAATCGAACTGGAATAGCGCACAGCTCAGATCTTGATGAAGTGCTCGCGGTAGTACTTGAGTTCTTCGATGGATTCATAGATGTCGGCGAGCGCCTCGTGTTTGCCATGCTTGGTCAGCCCCTTGGCGAGTTCCGGCTTCCATCGCTTGACCAGTTCCTTGAGCGTGCTAACGTCCAAATTGCGATAATGGAAATAATTTTCCAGCGCGGGCATCCAGCGGGCGAGGAAGCGCCGATCCTGGCAAATCGAGTTTCCGCACATGGGTGAGACGCCTTTGGGGACATGCTGCAATAAAAATTGCAACATGCGTTCTTCGACTTGCGCCTCGTCGAAACCCGAGGCCTTAACTTTATCAATCAACCCGGATCGACCGTGCGTACTCTTGTTCCACTCGTCCATCGCGTCGAGGACAGTATCCGGCTGACGGACAACCAAAACCGGCGCTTCGGCAACGGTTTCGAGTTGAGAATTCGTGATCACCAGGGCCACTTCGATAATCCGGTCGCTCTCCGGCAGAAGCCCCGTCATTTCCATATCGATCCAAATGAGGTTGTTTTGATCCTGTGGCATACGAGTATTGCGCCGTCCAATTTGAGTAGAATGCAATTCTCTCACAGCCGCCGCTGAGCAAGGCTTCCATGCACCCCTTCACTTGGTTGTTTTTAGTCGCGTTAGCCATGACTATGGCGCTGCGGCTTTGGTTGGCACAGCGGCACATCCGATTTGTGCGCGAAAACAGCGCGGAAGTACCAGCGGCTTTCGCCGAAAAAATAGAACTCGCGTCGCATCGCAAAGCCGCAGCCTACACCGTCGATAAGACTCGGTTGCACATGCTGGATGTCTTGGTATCTGCGACGCTATTGCTTGTCTTTACGCTTGGCGGCGGGATCAATTGGCTGTTCGATACCTGGACAGGAGTGTTCGAAGCGGGGGGCTATGCCCATGGTATCGCCATCATCGCGAGTGTCGTCTTTTTTACCGCCGTGGTCGATTTACCCTTCGCTGTCTATCGCAGTTTTGTCATCGAAGAGCGATACGGCTTCAATCGCATGACGCCTCGTCTGTTTGTTCTCGACTTAGTAAAGCAAACCGTGATCGGCGCGGCGATTGCGCTTCCACTTCTTTTTGTCGTGTTGTGGCTGATGCAAAGCATGGGAAGCTATTGGTGGCTCTATGTCTGGCTCGTCTGGATGAGTTTCAATGTACTGCTGCTGGTGCTGTACCCCACATTGATCGCTCCGCTCTTCAATAAATTCACGCCCTTGGCAGATGAAATTCTTAAGCAGCGGGTCGACGCCTTGCTGGCGCGATGCGGTTTTCGTGCTCGAGGCCTTTTTGTCATGGATGGATCGCGTCGATCCAGTCATGGCAACGCCTATTTCACCGGCCTCGGCGCGGCGAAACGCATCGTCTTCTTCGACACCTTGCTAGAGCGACTTACGTCAAGCGAGATCGAAGCGGTTCTCGCCCATGAACTGGGCCATTTCAAACATCGACATGTATTCAAACGTGTCGCCTTGCTTTTCTTGATGAGTTTCGGTTTTCTCGCCCTGTTGGGGTGGCTCGCGCAGCAAAGTTGGTTCTACACCGGTCTCGGTGTAGACGGCCAGAATATGGCCCTTGCGTTGCTTCTGTTCTCGCTTGTGTTGCCGGTTTTCAGTTTTCTATTGCAGCCGCTCGGAAGCCTTTATTCACGCAAACATGAGTACGAAGCGGATGCGTACGCGGCGCAACAAGCCGATGCAAGCAATCTCGTTTCTGCCTTGGTGAAGCTGTATCAGGACAACGCAGCGACCCTGACGCCCGATCCTGTACACTCGGCCTTCTACGATTCGCACCCCCCCGCCGCGCTTCGCATTGCAAGACTGCAAAGCCTCGCACATTGACCAACCTGGAGAGACGCTATGCAAACGCTAGTCGAGCGGCAATGCCAGGAGAAGACGAGCCAACTGAGCGATGCTGCGGCCAATGCGCTGCTTGTTCAATTACACGGATGGCAGATCGATGCCGGCAAGCTTTGCAAGACTTTTGACTTCAAGGGTTATTACGGCACGATCGCTTTTGTCAATCTTGTCGCCTGGGTTGTCCAAAAACAAAATCATCATCCCGAGCTCATCGTCGGCTATAACAAATGCCGTATCGAATTTGTCACTCACTCGGTGAGCGGCCTGTCCGAAAACGATTTTATTTGCGCCGCGCGAATCGACGCGGCGCAAGCGGCCTGAATTGAATAGCCGCCCGCTTCATATCAGTGGCCAAGTGGTGGCCGCCTTCGGCCGGCAGTTCCTGGTTGAAACTTACGATCAGCGCGTCATGCAATGCATTTTGAAAGGCCGCCGTACGACTGTTGCGTGCGGCGATCGCGTGATGGTCGAGCGCACCGGCGAATCTGAAGGAGTGATCGAAGCCACCGACCCGCGCTCGTCCTTATTTATGCGGGCAGCGGAGCATCGGCAGAAAGTGATCGCCGCAAATGTGACTCAAGTGGCGATCGTGGTCGCTGCGGCACCGAGTTTCAATGACGAGCTGATCGCGCGTGCGCTTGTCGCGGCTGAGGACCAAGGTTTGAAAGCGCTTATTGCGCTGAATAAGAACGATATGGTCGAGGAAACGGCAGCTGCCCGAGAACGTCTTCTGCCTTTCAAACAGGCCGGTTATCGCATCCTCGAAATGAGCGCGAAAAGGAATGTCGCCGTCTTGGTGGAGGCGCTCCAAGGCGAAGCGACGGTGCTACTCGGCGAGTCCGGGATGGGCAAATCCACTATTGTGAATACAATCGTTCCGGACGCGGACGCCGCTACTCGGGAGATTTCCACGTTCTTGAGTTCCGGACGTCATACAACCACTCACGCACGAATGTATCGCTTGGGACCGGAGACGTCGCTCATCGACTGCCCCGGCTTACAGGATTTCGGCCTAGCTCATCTCGACGATCAGGCCATTGAGCGGGGGTTTGTAGAGTTTCGCCCTTATCTAGGCCATTGCCGTTTTCGCGATTGCCATCACGCGACGGAGCCGGACTGCGCGATTCGAGCCGCGGTAGAAAGCGGCAAAATCCATCCGCGCCGCTTAGCGATCTATCGTCGCATCTTAAACTCGCGCGCTAACTGATCACTGAAGTCACCGTAATCACCAACAACAACGCAAGCCAAAGCACCAGCGCGCGCCAAACCAGTCCTACCGTGCTATCGAGGAACGCAACATCAGCTTCCTCGCCTACCCCGACCTCGGGTCGGTCTTCAATCAGTCCGGCGCGAACGATGGGCATGCCCAACCGAACACCGAGCGCCCCCGCCCCCGCAGCCAATACAATGCCGACGAGCGGATCAGGCCAACGTTTGGCTTGAGTGCGCCAACAATATACGGCGTCCTCGAAATCTCCCACGATAGCAAACGAGGCTGCGGTGACGCGCGCAGGAATCGCATCAATCCATTGGAAGGCGACCCGCGCGAACTCGCCGAAACGGTTGGGGCCGCCATCAGCCGTAGGCGCTTGCGAAGGACGCCCCGCGAGGGTGGGAAGGTAATCGGTTTCGTCACCCATGATCGTATCGGGCGTATAAAGTCCGCCCGCCGTTCCTACGGGCAATCGATCGCTCCAGCGATGATATAAAAACTGAGTGGCGCGATAGAGAACCGCCCCCGTTGGCCCGGGCAGCACGATGAACCAAAAGATCGCGCCGAATACATGTCGATGGGAAGTTGCCAGCGCACCTTCGATGGTGAGACGCACCACTTCGGCCGGCGTTAGCGTATCGGCGCGATGACCTTGCCACTGCTGCAACAAACTCCGCGCGCGATCGGTATCGCCTTCCTTGAGGGCTTTATGGATGTCGGTGAAGAAGTGGCTTTCCTGGCGAAAACCAATGCTGATGTAGAGCACGAGGACATTGAAGACCAACCCTAAGATCGGATGCACCATCAAGGCGAGCACGTACAGACCCCAAGTCAGGGCGACTATCGGGACGATGATAATCAACCATGAAATGATGCCGTGCTGATGTTCACCGGCGTTGAATTGACGCTCGACGATCTGCGAATAGGCCTTAAGCGGAGCGAATATTCGTGTGCGGTCCACGAGTGGACGCCATTGCTCTAAAACCAAGGCCAAAATCAAAGACAAAAAGCTCATGGATCAGCTCCATCCGCTCAACGCACGCCTAAACTTAAGCACACGCCGAATTTTTATAAGCGCCGTCGACGACGCATTGTTGGCAGGATTATAGGCGAAGCGGCGCCCTTAAGAATGGGCAGTTGCCGTTGCCCTTCCACGACGAAAAATGGCCTACAGTTTGGTTCCGCCGAAACTATCGCATTGCGCAACTTCGCCGCGATCTAAGCCGCGCCGGAACCATCGAGCACGCTGTTCGGCGCTGCCGTGAGTGAACGACTCAGGAGCAACATAGCCTCGTGCCTGCATCTGTATTCGGTCGTCGCCGACTGCCGCGGCGGCTGCAAGACCTTCCTCGATATCGCCGGTCTCCAGGAGCTGTTTGTTATCGGCATGCCGAGCCCAAACCCCAGCCAAGCAATCGGCTTGCAATTCCATACGAACGGACAGATCGTTTGCCTGCCGCTGGCTTGCGCGTTGTTGTGCACCATGTACGCGCTCAGCCACGCCAAGCAAATTTTGCACATGATGGCCGACCTCATGTGCGATGACATAGGCCTGAGCGAAGTCCCCGGGCGCCTGAAAACGCTCTCGCAGATCGCGATAAAAGCTCAAATCGATATATAACTTTTGATCGGCTGGACAATAAAACGGGCCCACAGCGCTTTGCGCCATACCACAAGCCGATTGGACCGCCCCGGAAAAAAGTACCAGGGTCGGCGCACGGTATTGGCGCCCATTCGCACGAAACAGTTCGGTCCATGTGTCTTCCGTGCTCCCCAGCACTGCCGCAACGAAATCGGCGGCGGGGTCATTACGATCCGGAACGCTTGTCTCTATCGAGGAACCCCCGGTCGTTTGCATGCCTTGTAATACGACACTGGGATCTACACCAAAGAACATGGCCACCAGTGAAATCAGGACGACCCCAATGCCGCCCCCAGCCACGCCTTTACCCATGGACATGCCGCGCCGGTCTTCGATATTGCCGCTTCGTCTTTGTCCACCGAGACGCATCGTCTTCTCCTCGTGCTAAGCCAGCAAGATCATTGCAATCGCAATGCCATCGATCATCGGGTCAAAAAACGATAAAAATTCATCAACATTCCCGCGGTTGCACCCCAGATGTAGTGCTTCTCATAGGGCAATGCGTAGTAGTAGCGTTCGCGCCCCTTATGAATGACGCTGTGCCGCATATGATTTTGCGGATCCAATAGGTGACGCAAAGGCATTTCGAACACCCCCGCGACCTCAACCTCGTCCAATGCAAGTTCGAAGGGCGGATGAACAAGTGCCACAAAGGGAATGACGCGATAGCCCGTGACGGTGGTGTAAGCATTCAGTTCTCCGAGGATCTCGATTCGCTCGCGATGCAAACCGATCTCCTCCGCGGTTTCACGCAGTGCGGTTCCTTCCGCACCCTTGTCTTCTGGTTCGACTCGTCCACCTGGGAAACTGATCTGATCGGCATGGTCGTGCAAACGGGCCGCGCGCTTGGTAAATAGGATGCGCAAGTCACCATCCCGCGCCACGACCGGTACCAGCACAGCAGCGTCGCGAATTGCGTCTTGCGGTACCCACAAATGGCCATCGCCGATGGTCATGGCTTCATACTCGATCGGCGTCACAAAACGCTGGCGCAACCAAAGGGGGTCGAGAATGGTCGTTGCGGCGGTCATCGCCTAGGACAAGAGGATCTTGAACTCTTCGAGCGCGACCACGAGCGCCGCGCAAATACCCGGCTCCCATACCGAATGTCCGGCGTCCGCAATGATTGTGTACTGTGCTTGCGGCCATGCTGCTTTGAGCTCATGCGCCGATACCGCTGGGCACACGGCGTCATATCGGCCTTGCACAATCACGCCAGGAATGCCATGCAGCTGGTGCACATTGTCCAGTAGCGCGTTGAGCGGCATGAAGATGCCGTTGACGAAGTAATGCGCTTCGATGCGGGCCAAGCCCAAGGCCACGACATCGCCGGAAAAATAATCGACCGTTTCGGGCGAGGGCCTCAATGTGGAGCATGATCCTTCATAAATACTCCAGGCCTTTGCCGCCGGCATGTGGATGGCGGGATCCGGATCAATCAGGCGTCGATGGTAGTTACCCAACAAGTCGCTGCGTTCCTCCGGAGGCAAATGGCCGGCGAAGCGGTCCCACGCATCCGGAAAGATATTTCGCAGGCCGTAGAGAAACCAATCGATCTCGCTCCGACGACAAAGAAAAATACCGCGCAAGACAAGCCCGAGACATCGTTGCGGATGCGCCTCTGCATAGGCAATTGCAAGCGTAGAACCCCACGAACCACCAAAAACAAGCCACTGCTCAACGCCTAGGTATTTTCTCAACTGTTCCAGATCGTCGATCAGATGGGGCGTGGTGTTGTCCCTCAATTCACCAAGCGGAGTAGAGCGCCCGGCACCGCGTTGGTCATAGACGATAATGCGATAGGCGTGCGGATCGAAAAAGCGGCGATGTCTGGGCGAGCTGCCAGCGCCAGGACCCCCGTGTAGAAACACGACCGGAATACCTTGCGGATTACCGGAACACTCCCAGTACATGTTGTGAACTGCATCGAGCTGCAGACGACCGCTTTGGTACGGACCTATCTCCGGATACAACAGCAAATTCATTTCAAGCGGATGTTCAATGGCGGACATGCTCTCAGGGCGTTTTTTCGTCGGACGGTGGTTGACCGAAGCTTTTTCGATACGCTTCCATCATCTCGAGCCACGCGTCTGCCGGCGGTTGCGCCGGCGGTACGGCACTGTGGAACGCATGAGTCGCCGCGTTCTGCATTTCCAACATCCGAATGCTGCTTTCAAGCAGGCTTAGATTGGCTTGCAGCCATCCTTGCACGGCCTTCAACTCAGCGATCTTCTTTGCAAGGTCGTTTGTATTGGGCGGCGCCGCTGCGGGGAAAGGCAGACCTGTCTGCGCCCAAAGTTTCTGAACGAAGGCCAAAGGGTCCTGAGGTGGAAAATCGTGGCTCACGCGACGGCTATACCGTGCTTGAAATAACGCGATCCAGTGTAGTGTCAGGAGCGCAAAAAGGCCAGCATTTCGGGACCGCGTGCAAGCGTGTCCTGGTAGCCCAGGTCGATGACGTCGCGGCAGAACTTCCGCTCAAAAAGCAGATAGCTCGCCAAGTTGGAGCCATTACGATTCATGGCGCCGATGCCGCGCAGGAGAAAACGAATGGTTCGAGGCAAATCGTAGAGATGCCGTGCGGCGATTCGCTCGAGCGATTGACTAGGCGACATCACAAGTACATCGATCGGCCTTAAGGCAAGCCCCATCTCTTTGGCTTTTTCCGCGGAAACGCAAGCGAGCGTACGGTTGATACGCTGCAATCGCTCGATGTCTACTGCCAGGCTGTCCAGAAAAATGCTGTTGAGCGCGTGACCGCTGATTTGTGCGAGTGAAGGATAGATATTCGAACGCACGCGAGAGTTCTGATCGGGCCGGCCGGTGCCGATCACGAGTACGCGATCCGCACCCAGATGTAAGGCCGGACTGATCGGCGCGATCTGCCGCATCGAGCCATCGCCAAAATACTCCCGATGCACTTTGACTGCAGGAAACAGAAAAGGCAGCGCGGACGACGCCATCAATAAATCGATACTTAAGGGCCGTGCCGCTCCCGTCCTCTGTGTGCGCTCCCATGATTCGAGCCCCGGTCCGCCTTGATAGAAAGTGACTGACTGACCCGAGGTATATCCGGAAGCCGTGATCGCCACGGCGTACAAACTGCCGTTGTCGATGTTGGTCTGAATGCGGCTAAAGTCCATTGTGCGGGTGACGAGTTGCCGCAGTGGCGCGTTATCCAGCAAGGAGATCGGATTGTTGCGATAAAGCAGCGTAAGTGCCCCGAGCCATTTCGCGCCGGTACGCATAATGGCCGGCCAATCGGTTCGGTATACATGGTGCGCATGGAAGTTCTCCCATACGTCCAGTAAATGGCGTACGGCGGTCGAAAAATCGTCCGCCCGGATGGCGAGCGCGGCGGCGTTGACAGCGCCGGCGGATGTGCCACACACGATGGGAAAGGGATTGGATGCGCTGCGGCCGAGCAGTTCGTCGACTGCCTTGAGAACACCGATCTGATAGGCGGCGCGCGCGCCGCCTCCTGTGAGAATGAGCCCTGTTTTTTTGCTGTTGGCTGTCATAGGTCCACTGGCGCGGCCTTTTCCGCGCGCAGGAAGTGTAGCCGCTGCCTTGGCCGGATACTAGCGAAGGAAATGGCTCTCGGAACTTAAACGCGCACAGCGTCACACTCGAATGAACGCCAAACGCATGCGATTAGCCGCGCCTTTTCACCAGTTGCGCATCGACCACGGTCAATGCGGCCATGTTGACCATGCGTCTCACCGTCGCAGACGGCGTCAGAATGTGTACCGGCGCCGCGGCTCCGAGCAGTATGGGCCCGATCGTAATCCCGTCTCCTGCCGCCGTTTTGAGTAGATTGAAAGTGATATTCGCCGCTTCGAGTGTCGGCATGATGAGCAGATTCGCTTCGCCTTTCAGACGCGAGCGCGGAAACTCACGAAGGCGAACCGGTTCGGACAGGGCGGCGTCTCCATGCATTTCGCCTTCAATTTCGAGGTGGGGCCATCGCTCATTGATCAATGTGAGGGCTTCGCGCATTTTTTTTGCGCTGGGCGCTTCGCTCGTTCCGAAGTTGGAATGGGAGAGCAGCGCTACCTTCGGCTCGACACCAAAGCGCCGCACGGCCTCGGCCGCCAAACCAGTCATTTCCGCGATTTGCGCGGCACTCGGCTCGAGATTTACTTGTGTATCGCAGATGAAGAGGGTGCGATTGGGCAGCATTAGTACATTCATGGCGTAATAACTGCCCACGCCGGGCGCACGGCCGATTACTTCGTCAACATAGCGTAGATGGAGCGAGTGAGCGCCAAAGCTGCCGCATACCATGCCGTCTGCTTCGCCTTTATGCATCATCATCGCCCCGATAAGGGTATGGCGACGCCGCATTTCGATCTTCGCGTATTGCGCTGAGACGCCGCGCCTTTCAGTCAGGCGATGATAGGTGTCCCAGTAATCGCGATAACGTTCATCCCATTCGGGGTTCGTGAGATGGAAATCCACCCCTGCTTTGATACGCAAACCATATCGCGCGATACGTTGTTCGACCACCTGAGGACGACCGATCAACAGTGGTCGTGCGAGCCCCTCGTCTACGACGATCTGCGTCGCCCGCAGCACACGTTCATCCTCCCCTTCCGCGAAGACGATACGGCGTGGCGAAGCCTTCGCCGCCGCGAACAAGGGTTTCATGATCAAGCCGGAGTGATACACGAACTGCTGAAGCGAATCGCGATAAGCGTCGAGGTCGCCGATGGGACGCGTGGCCACACCGCTCTCCATGGCTGCCTGCGCGACGGCGGGGGCAACCTGCACGATCAGGCGCGGATCAAAGGGCTTGGGAATGAGGTAATCGGGCCCGAATTTGAGGTCCTGTTCGCCATACGCGGCGACTACGATTTCCGACTGTTCTGCCATGGCCAGATCCGCAATCGCCTTGACGCAAGCGATCTTCATCGGTTCATTGATCGTTGTCGCGCCAGCATCCAATGCGCCGCGAAAAATAAACGGAAAGCACAACACGTTGTTGACCTGGTTGGGATAGTCCGAGCGGCCGGTCGCGATCACCGCGTCGGGCCGCGTTGCCTTCGCGACGTCCGGCATGATCTCGGGATCGGGGTTCGCCAAGGCCAACACGAGCGGCTGCTTAGCCATACGCTGGAGCATCTCGGGCTTCAATACGCCCCCCGCCGAGAGTCCGAGAAAGATATCCGCGTCGTCGATCACCTCATTGAGCGCTCTGGCGGTCGTCTTGCGAGCGTAGCGGCTTTTTTGCGGGTCCATGTCTTTGGGACGGCCTTCATAGACCACGCCTAGGATGTCGGTAACCCAGATATTCGAAATGGACATGCCAAGGCTTACGAGCAAATCAAGCGTCGCGAGCGCGGCCGCACCCGCACCGGAGGTAACAAGCTTGACGTCCTCGATACGCTTGTTGACCACGCGCAAGCCATTAAGAATCGCCGCCGCGACAATGATCGCTGTGCCGTGCTGATCGTCGTGGAACACGGGGATACGCATGCGTTCGCGGAGCTTCCTCTCGATTTCAAAGCACTCAGGCGCTTTGATATCTTCGAGGTTGATACCGCCGAACGTGGGCTCCAGTGCGGCAACAATGTCGACGAGCTTGTCCGGATCCCCTTCCGCGACTTCCAGATCGAACACGTCGATGCCGGCGAATTTCTTGAAGAGTACCGCCTTGCCTTCCATGACCGGCTTCGCCGCAAGAGGACCGATTTGACCCAAACCCAGTACGGCGGTGCCGTTGGTAATGACGGCGATGAGATTTGAACGAGCGGTAAGTTCGTGCGCTTGCGCAGGGTCACGCACGATTTCCAGACATGCGGCCGCTACTCCGGGAGAATAAGCCAACGCCAGGTCGCGCTGGTTAAGCAATCCTTTCGTCGGGGTGACCGAAATCTTGCCGGGACGGGGTTGACGGTGATATTGAAGGGCAGCCTGGCGGAGCGACTCGTCCATGTAAACCCCATGTAAACCTCTTATGCGCGCAAGGCGCCGGACAAATGATTATAGTTGGCGCCTGAGCGAACGTCCGAAAACTGTCTTGGTCCGAATCGTATGCACATCCTTCTTCGTTTAATTCTTCTTTGCACGGCATTGGAAACCGCTGCCTGCGCCACAGGAGGCGCTCGCGATGGCATGGGACAACCCAAGCTCGAAAGGCTTTCTCAGCAAGCATCCGCAGCCGTGTTGCCCTTGAGTATCGGGGATATTGTGGAACTGGAACGCGCGGGGCATAGCCCTGCCGAGATCGTCGACCGCCTCCGTGCTTCCGGCGCTCGGTTGTCAATGGGACTTGAGCAAGAAAAACGGTTGCGGGAAAAAGGAGCGAGTGCAGCCCTCATCGACGCGTTGAAAATCGCAGAAGCGAAAGCGATCGAAGCAGACCAACTCACTGCGGAAGCGGATAAAGCCGCAGCCCAACGCCGTCGTGCCGAAGAAAGACAAAACGCACGGATGTATGCGCCCTACCCTTATTACGGTTATCCCTATTGGGGCGCCTATCCTTACTTTGGTTATGGCACCGGCCATCACGGCGGCTGGTATGGCGGTATTGGCTTCGGTTTTTAAAGCGGCGATCCCTTGACCGCCGCGCCGCTTGCTTTGCGCATGGCGCAAATTGAAGCTTTCCAGGTGATGGACGTTCAGCAGCGCGCTCAAACCCTGGAAGCTCAAGGGCGTTCGATTGTCCATATGGAGATCGGTCAACCCGACTTCGGCGCGCCACCCGCCGTGCTGCAAGCTGCGATAAAGGCGATAACGCATGAACCGATGAGTTATGCGCCGGCGTTGGGCCTTCCGGCTCTACGCCATGCGATTGCCGATTTTTACAAGCGCCGCTATGGCGTCTTCGTCGAACCGGATCGCGTAATCATCACCGCGGGCGCTTCCGGGGCGTTTCTCCTCGCCCTCGCAGCGCTTGTCGAGCCAGATAGCGCGATTGTGATGCCGGACCCGTGCTATCCCTGCAATCGAAATTTCGTGCGGTTATTCGGAGGCGAGGCGCAGTGCATTCCTGTCGATGAGCGCCAAGGTTACCAATTGCGGGCCGCAGACGTGGAGAAGCATTGGAAGGCCAACACACGGGGGGTGTTGGTAGCCAATCCGTCGAATCCCACCGGCACCAGCATTCCACCTCAGGAACTCGAAGACTTGGTTACGAGTGTGCACGCTCGTGGCGGCTTTGTTCTAGTGGACGAGATCTATCACGGGCTGAATTACGGAAACCAAGCACAGCGTACGGCACTGGAAATCTCGGATCGAATTTTTCTGGTGAACAGTTTCTCAAAGTATTTCGGTATGACGGGCTGGCGCCTTGGCTGGCTAATCGCGCCGAAGCACGCTGTGCGGGATATCGAACGTCTCGCGCAAAACGCGTTTATTTGTGTATCCGTTCCGGCGCAATACGCCGCCTTGGCAGCATTCGGCCCCGAGACGCTGGAATTGCTGGAAGCGCGGCGCAACGAATTCGCGGCTCGCCGCGCCTTTTTACTGGCTGAATTACGGCAACTTGGTTTCCGCATCCCGATCGATCCGGACGGCGCGTTCTACATCTACGCCAACTGCGAAGCCTTCACTTCCGACAGTCGAGTATTTGCAATGCAATTACTTGAGGAAGCCGGTGTCGCCGTGACCCCAGGCGCAGATTTTGGCGTGGCAGAGGCTGCGCGATACATACGAATTGCATATACGCGCCCCATCGCCGAGCTAGAGGATGGTGTTGCGCGCATACGCGCTTTCTTAAAATCAAAAAAGGCACCGGAGTGCCTTTTTTGATTGAGTGTGTCGACCTGGTTGAAGCGTCGATTAGACTTTAGTTGCGGTGGAAGCGCCCGCCAATACCCCGTGTAAGCGATCGCGTTCGGTGAGCACTTTTTGTGAATAGCCAAAGCTCTCGTCATCCGCTGCCCCCGCATACATTTGCAAACCTGCTTCGAGGCTGCCGGTGCGGCGGACGTATTCCTTGAGAATCTGTGTGCCCACGGCGATGTTGGTGCGAGCTTCTAAGACAGTATCTATGCCGCCATGCCCTGCAAGTTTGTCCAAATGGAAACGGGGTACAACTTGCATCAGGCCCTTTGCGCCAAAACCGCTTTCTGCGATCGGGTTGAAGCGCGATTCCACGGCAACCACCGCCAAAATCAGGAGCGGGTCGATGCCCATCTGTTGTCCAACGGCATAGGCGTCGTTCACCATGCCGCGAACCATCTCAGGTGCGACCCGATAACGACGCGACAAGTGTTGGGCCAGGCGCTGTTGGCGCGTATCCATGCGCTCCAGCTTAGTTTCGACGATTTCTTCTGGCGCAGCGACGGACGCTTTTGCAGCATCAATCGCAAAGCCCGAAGGGAAGCGATCGCTCAAAATTAATACGAGCGCAAGAACGCCAAATCCGGCGAGGCCGTGCGTCAACGAGTTTTGCAGGCGTGCGCGTAATTCACTGGTGCGCGACCACATTCGATGAAGAATCATTTCTGTCCTCCCTCACATAAGAGATCACTTTTGTACCCGACTGCGCCTGTTCCATTAAACCGGATGGAAAGTAGCAAGGTACCGAGAAAAGGCGGTGTATCCGCGTCCCATTCTGCAACTCGCGGTCACCACGCCGAAAATGCCCGCTTTTGGTGCGCGACACTTAGGGCAAAAGCTTCAAGGAGCGCTCGAAGTAGCTTCCTTAAAACCTTGGGTCAGCGCCATTAACATAAGGGCGCAATTGAAAGAAAGATTATTGTAATGAATTACTTAGGACGCGTCAAGTAAAGAGTTCGACCCGCTTTAGGCAATCTAATATTGCGTTGCGCAATAAAAAAATTTTGGGGAAAGACCTCCCGGCTTCGCTATCCGTCGACTGGTAAAATGGACCCAGTTCTTCGGCAGGAAGCCGGGGGGCAAACACACCAAGTGTCGAATGTCTGCGGTCCACCCTTGCCTGCACAAGGAATGGCCGCAGACTCTTCGACTTCCGCGTTAAGGCCGCGAGCCCGTCGGGAACGGCCAAGCAGCTGCGGGATTCAGAGCAGTTTTTGCTCCGGGCGTTGCCGCGCTCGAGGACGCCGCTACGGGCGCCGCAGGAGCCGGCGCTGCCGGTTTCGCCGCTGACTTCTTGGCCGATCGAGGCTTCGCCTTTTTCTTGGCGGGTTTTTTCGCGGCTTTCTTTTTGGCCGCTTTCTTTTTCTTGGCGGGCTTCTTCGCCGCCTTTTTCTTCGCCGCTTTCTTCGCGGGTTTTTTCGCGGCTTTTTTCTTCGCCGTCTTTTTCTTCGCCGCTTTTTTCTTAGCCGGTTTTTTCGCTGCGGTTTTCTTTACTGCTTTCTTAACGGCCTTTTTAGCCGGTTTCTTTGCTGCTTTTTTGGCAGGTTTCTTAGTTGCCATTTGTGATACTCCTTCAAGAGTTGAGAAACAAACACACCAAAACAACCCGGCTTAAGCAGCCCGGGTACTCATACGGCAGGCCGAAACCTGCCGTGCGAATTCTCACAATACAAACTGAACCCACATATAAAAAATGCCGGCACCTACGAAGAGGCCCGACATCACTAGCTCCGCCTTGCACTGCTGCAATTTGGAAACAGCAGCCCCATTTTCCGCCTGCAACGGAAAAGAGACCCGGCGACCGCGTTGCGGTCGCCCTGCCGTTTTGATCGAAAATCGATGCTTATCTATTCCCAAACTTAATCCCAACTCAGGGCGCCCCCTGTTTGATATTCAATCACGCGCGTCTCAAAGAAGTTACGTTCCTTCTTCAGATCGATCATTTCGCTCATCCAAGGGAACGGGTTGTTCGCCCCTTGATACAGCACTTCGATCCCGATCTGTTGACAGCGCCTATTCGCAATATAGCGAAGATACTCTTTAAACATCGGTGCGTTCAAGCCCAATACACCGCGTGGCATCGTATCTTCCGCGTATCTGTACTCTAATTCAACTGCTTTACGCATCAAATGTTGGATCTCTTCTCTAAATTCCGCAGTCCAGAGATGCGGATTTTCGAGTTTTATCGTGTTGATGAGGTCGATGCCGAAGTTGCAATGCATCGACTCGTCGCGAAGAATGTACTGATACTGCTCCGCCGCGCCGGTCATTTTGTTCTGTCTTCCGAGAGCAAGAATCTGCGTGAAGCCGACGTAAAAGAAGAGGCCTTCCATGATGCAGGCGAAGACGATGAGGCTTTTCAACAGCTGCTGATCAGCTTCCGTCGTCCCGGTTTTGAATGCCGGGTCAGTCAGCGTGTCAATGAACGGGATTAGAAATTCATCCTTGTCCCGGATGCTGGCGATCTCGTGATAGGCGTTGAAAACCTCGCCTTCGTCCAAACCCAGACTCTCGACAATGTACTGATACGCGTGAGTGTGAATCGCCTCTTCGAAGGCTTGGCGGAGCAGATACTGGCGGCACTCCGGCGCGGTAATGTGGCGATAGGTCCCCAGCACGATATTGTTGGCGGCGAGCGAATCGGCGGTAACGAAGAAGCCTAGGTTGCGCTTAATCAGGCGGCGCTCGTCCTCGGTCAGACCGTTGGGGTCTTTCCACAGGGAGATATCGCGACTCATATTCACTTCCTGCGGCATCCAATGATTGGCGCAGGCGGACAAATACTTCTCCCAAGCCCATTTGTATTTGAAGGGCACCAACTGGTTGACGTCTGTTTTGGCATTGATGATGCGCTTGTCTTCAACGCGGATACGCCGGGATGCCGCGTCGTCAGCCTCCACCGGCACTTCTACTGGCGTCTCCGCCGCGCGCGGTGCGGCCGCCGGAGAAGCCGGGATAAAGCTGGACACAGCTTGCAAACCGAGTGCGCCGACCGGATTCATCTTGATCGTGCTTTCGTCTTCAAAATTCAACATTGTTTCCTCCAATGTTCTCGTTATATCTAGCAACAGCAGGGCCGCCTTATTGGCAAGCTTCGCATTCGGGGTTGTCAATGGAGCAGAACTTGGGTTCTGCTCCGGCCATATCGGATGAAACAGCGTTCAACGCACCCGCCTTAACGGTGGATTTCTCCGCATGTGTAGCCCCCATGGCGCGCAGGTAATAAGTCGTCTTCAGGCCCCGTAACCAGGCAAGCTTGTAGGTCTCATCAAGCTTCTTGCCTGACGCATTGGCGATATAAAGGTTGAGCGACTGAGACTGGTCGATCCATTTTTGCCGGCGCGAAGCAGCTTCCACAAGCCAGGATGGATCGACCTCAAAAGCGGTGGCATAGAGCTGACGCAACTCGGCGGGGATACGATCGATGCGGGCGAGATTGCCATCGAAATACTTCAAATCGGCGATCATGACTTCGTCCCAAAGGCCCAGGCCTTTCAGGTCGGCAACCAGATAATCATTTACCACTGTGAATTCGCCCGAGAGGTTCGACTTCACATAAAGATTCTGGAACGTCGGCTCGATGGAGGCTGACACACCCACGATATTGGCGATGGTCGCTGTCGGCGCAATGGCAAGACAATTGGAGTTGCGCATGCCGTATTGCTTGATGCGCTTGCGCAGCTGATCCCAGGCCATAGTGGTGGAGCGATCGACTTCCACATAACCGGCTCGCTCTTTGGCCAGCAGGTCCAGGCTATCCTGCGGCAGGATGCCGCGATCCCAAAGCGAACCGCGGTAACTGGCATACCGTCCGCGCTCTTCGGCCAGTTCGGTGGAGGCCCAGTAGGCGTAATAAGCCAAAGTTTCCATCGAGCGGTCGGCGAATTCCACCGCTTCCTGCGAGGCGTACGGAATGCGCAATTTGTGCAGGCAATCCTGGAAGCCCATGATGCCCATCCCGACAGGGCGATGCTTCAGATTGGAATTGCGCGCCTTGGCCACCGCGTAATAATTAATGTCGATGACGTTGTCGAGCATGCGCATGGCGATGGAAATGGTGCGTTTGAGTTTTTCCTCGTCCAGCCTGCCATCCTTCAGGTGCTCGACCAAGTTAATCGAACCCAGATTGCACACGGCGATTTCGCTGTCGTTCGTATTGAGCGTGATTTCCGTGCACAGGTTGGAACTGTGGACCACACCCACATGCTGCTGGGGCGAGCGAATATTGCAAGGATCTTTAAACGTGATCCAGGGATGGCCCGTTTCAAACAGCATGGAGAGCATTTTGCGCCACAGGCTCAGCGCCGGCACTTTCTTGAATAGCTTGAGCTCGCCGCGTTCGGCTTTGCTCTCATAAGCCAAATAGGCTTTTTCAAAGGCTTGGCCGAATTTCTCATGCAGGTCAGGACAATCGGCCGGGGAGAACAGCGTCCATTCCGTGCCTTCCATGACGCGCTTCATGAACAAATCCGGGATCCAGTTCGCCGTGTTCATATCATGTGTGCGGCGGCGGTCGTCCCCAGTGTTCTTGCGCAGCTCGAGGAATTCCTCGATATCGAGGTGCCAGGTTTCCAGATAGGAGCAGACCGCGCCCTTGCGCTTGCCGCCCTGGTTCACCGCTACCGCTGTGTCGTTGACTACTTTCAGGAAGGGAACGACACCCTGGGATTTACCGTTGGTGCCTTTGATATGGCTGCCGAGCGCGCGCACGGGCGTCCAGTCATTACCCAGACCGCCGGCATATTTGGCCAGCAGCGCGTTCTCTTTAATGGCTTCATAGATGCCATCCAGATTATCCGCGACGGTACTGAGATAGCAGCTCGAAAGCTGCGAGCGGCGGCTACCTGCATTGAACAGGGTCGGCGTCGAGCTCATGAAGTCGAAAGAGGACAAAACGTTGTAGAACTCGATTGCCCGCGCTTCGGCGTTCACCTCGCTGAGCGCCAGGCCCATGGCCACCCGCATAAAGAAAGCCTGCGGCAGTTCGATGCGCTGGTCCTCTATATGCAGGAAATAACGGTCATAAAGCGTCTGCAAACCCAGATAACCGAATTTCAGATCGCGAGAAGCATCGATCGCGGCACCCAATTGAGCCAGATCGAGACGACCCAGCTTCTCGTCCAACAACTCCGCCTCAATACCTTGTTTGATGAAGCGCGGGAAATATTCGGCGTAGCGTTCGCCCATTTCGTCGTGCAAGACTTCTTCGCCCAATACTTCCCGGCGGATTGTGTGAAGCAGCAAGCGCGCGGTGACAAAGGAATAAGCGGGATCCTTTTCGATGAGCGCACGGGCGGAAAGAATGGCCGACTTGCGGATTTCTTCCGCGGGCACACCGTCATATAGATTCTTGAGGGTTTCCTGCAGGATGATGCTGCCGTCGATTTCAGCGCCCAAACCCGCGCATGCGGATTCGATCAAGGTCCGAAGCTTGGCCATATCGAGCGGCTGGCGGACGCCTTTTTCCAGCACATGCAGCACAGGCTCGGCGGTCGTCGCCTTTTTCTGAGCCGACTCTTGCGCACGGGCTTGCGCGCGTTTCTCGCGATACAAAACATATGAACGCGCCACATCATGCTCACCGGAACGCATGAGCGCGAGCTCGACCTGATCTTGGACATCTTCAATATGAACGGTGCCGCCGGCAGGCTGACGACGAATCAGCGCATTGACAACCACATCGGTCAGTGAGGCGGCCAGCTCGCGTACGCGTGCGGACGCAGCCACTTGGTTCCCGTGGACCGCCAGGAACGCCTTGGTCATCGCAACGTTGATTTTGCCAGGCTCGAAATTCACAACCGCGCCATTGCGGCGAATCAGCTTGTACTGCGAAAGCACGGATTGCGCTGCAGCATGACTACTCGAAGATGACTCCTCTTGCAGGCCGGTGGTGATGGGGGAATGGGACGAAAAAACTTCACCGGCAAGCTGCATAGTTGTCTCCTGTAACGTGGGTTGCCTAAAGCTCTGGGCCCTGCGGTCCGAGCGCTCCCTCAAGCGCTGAACCACTATATGTAGTGTTTGGTGCAGAGTTCGGAACTAATTCTAGTGCGGCGCTTGTGGCCGTGCAAGAATTTTCTTGATCCAGCGCAAATATATTTCGGTGACTTTCGCGCGCCGCAAAAAGCTCAGGCGTTTTGAAGGAGAGAACGCAGCAGCGTCCACTCGAAGGATGGACCGGGATCGGTTTTCCGGCCTGGCGCGATATCTGAATGACCCACTACCTCGCGCACCGGATATTCCCGACGCAGGAGCGCCACCAACTGCGAGAGCGACTCATACTGCGCGGGTTCGTACGGCACCTCATCTGAGCCTTCCAGTTCAATGCCGATGGAGAAATCGTTGCAGCGTTCACGGCCTTGCCAACTGGAAACGCCCGCATGCCAAGCCCGTTTTGAACAGGGCACAAACTGAATGCAGCGGCCGTCACGCCGGACGAAGAAATGCGCCGAGACCCGCATTTCCCTTAACGTTTGGAAATAGGGATGCGCGTCATAATCAAGGGAGTTTGTGAAGAGTTGCTCTACACCGTCGCCGCCGAATTCTCCAGGCGGAAGGCTGATGCCATGCACGACAATGAGATCAATCATCGCGTCGGCGGGCCGCTCGTCAAAGTTGGGCGAAGGAATGAAAGGCACGCCCTGCAAAATTCCAGCGGCGGTGAACTCCATCGTCAGTGGATGCCCAGACGTTCCATGCGGTAGCGCAAGGCGCGGAAAGTAATGCCCAGAAGTTTGGCAGCCGCAGTGCGGTTGAACCGCGTTTGATCCAAGGCTTCGAGAATTGCCTCGCGCTCTACCCGGTCCAAATAATCCTGTAGCGGCCATTTCGCATTAGGCGTACTGCTTTCTTGGACCGCAGCCTTGGGCGGCGCCAACTGCAGATCTTCCGCCTGGATTTGATCCGAAGCCGATAAGGCAATCGCGCGCTCAAGAATATTCTCGAGCTCACGGATGTTGCCGGGAAAGTCATAAGCGAGCAGCGCTTGTTGCGCTTCTGCCGATAGTTGTGCCGGGCGCGCTCCCTGGCTCAGGCGGTGCAACATCGCCTCAGCCAAGATCGGGACATCCTCTCGGCATTCGCGTAAAGACGGCATACGTAATTCAATCACATTCAGACGATAGTACAGATCCTGGCGGAACTTGCCCGCCTCCACCAAGGCCGAGAGATTCTGATGGGTGGCGCAAATGATCCGTACATCCACCGGGTCCTCACTGGTCGCGCCTACCTTACGGGCGCGCTTCTCTTGGATTGCACGAAGCAGTTTTACTTGCATGGCAAGCGGAAGATCCGCCACTTCATCCAAAAACAGCGTGCCGCCATTCGCCACCTGGAAGAATCCTTCGTGATCGTTGTCCGCGCCCGTAAACGACCCTTTGCGGTGACCGAAGAACTCACTTTCCATCAGATTCTCAGGGATCGCGCCGCAGTTTACGGCCACGAAAGGCTTGTCCCGGCGCGCACCGTTGGCGTGTATGAGGCGCGCCGCGAGCTCCTTGCCGCTGCCTGACTCGCCCGTCAAATATACCGGCGCTTGGCTGCGCGCCAGTTTGTCGATCATGCCGCGCACATATTCAATAGGGGGGCTGCCGCCTAGCAACGACGCGCCTGAAATTGCGGCCGGTGCCGTCTTGCCCGGCAAATTCAGCGCAGATTTGACCAACGTACGTAATTGTTCGAGGGAGAGCGGTTTGCTTACATAATCGAAAGCGCCCGCTTTCAATGCGGCAACGGCATTCTCGGTGCTACCGTGCGCTGTAATTACTGCCACAGGCAAATCGGCGACGTGGGCGCCTATATGCCGCACTAATTCGAGACCCTCGCCGTCGGGCAAACGCATGTCCGTGAGGCACAGATCGAATTCACGGGTTTTGAGTTGTGCCATCGCCTCGGCAACTGAACCCGCCGTATACACGCCGAGACCCATGCGCAGAAGCGTGAGTTCGAGCAATTCTCGGATGTCGGCCTCATCGTCTACGACCAGTACGTTGGTCGGGTTATCGGCGCGACGTTCATTGCGGCTCATAGAAGACTATTCAAAGTTCCCCAACCATGTCATACGGAAATCAGCGCCATTTTCGCCTACGACATAGTCCAGCGAAGCTTCATTGGCACTGCATAACTCACGCGCGATATACAAACCGAGCCCCGTGCCTACGCTATACGTCGTAAAAAAAGGTTCGAACAATTGCGCTCGCAAATCGGCGGGGACGCCTTCGCCGTCGTCGATCACATGCAATTCTAGCCGATCAGCATTGCGCACTAGTTTCAATTCGACGCTGCCGACCTGCTGATTCGAGTGGCGCCATGCGTTGCGGAGTAGATTCCACAGGATTTGATGTAAATGGACACGGTCAAATTGCACAGTGGCTTGTGTCTCGATATTCAGTCGAACACCCTCCGGCGCCATTCCCTCGTTATCTACGATTTCGCGCACGCAATGAAGAAGAAATTGCTGCAGATCGAGACTTTCTCGCTGCAAACGATCGCGTCTATTCAATTCCAAAACATCTTTCACCATGCGATCTAAACGTGCAGCGTTGTCGCGGATGATACGCGTGAGGCGGGTTCTAGCCGGCGCCCTGTTCTCTTCTTCCATCAAATCGCCCGCGTGAACGATCGCCGACAAAGGGTTGCGTATTTCGTGCGCGATATTGGCGGTTAACCTACCCAATGCAGCCAACTTGACTTGACGGGCGCGCTCCTCTATCCGCGATTCGTCCTCCAAGTAAATCACCGTCGTATTACCGCCGCCCGCCTCGGCATCGACGAACCGCGCATGCAGCTCGCGGCCCTCAACGGAAAAAGAAATTGCTTCGGCCTGCCGATCCTCATGCCAATTTCTCAAAGCCTGAGCTAAAGCCGTCGAATAGCGGCCCACAAAACTTCCCGTTAAATTCTGCGACCCCATTAGCACAGCTGCCTGCGGGTTGAATTGAATTACTCGCCACTGTGCGTCAACGACCAATACGCCTGCCTGCAAATCTCTAATGACCAGCTCATTGACTTTGACTTGGCGGGCCAGCGCTTCACCACGGTCGCGCGCGATCGTCTCGTTCGCAATGACCCTACTAGCGAGAAGATTACCGATGATGGCAGTCGCAAAATAGCCGATGGAGATCAGTCCCGGCTGGAGAAAGGAGGCACTGTCCGCTTCGTTCCGAATCACCCAAACCGCTTGTTCAAGTAGTACGCCGATGGACGCGAGTGCGGCAAATGCAACGATCATGCGCCCGTAACCAACTAGAGCCGCGCCGGCCAAAGACACCAAGAGCATCGTTTCGAGGCCGCTGCGAAACCCACCGCTGGCATGCGTGAGTAGTACCACAGCGATCACGTCGCATACTACTTGTGCAATAAGCTGCGCATCGAAATGGTGCTTAAAGCGCAACAACAGAAACTGAAAGGCGATGGAGAGCAATAGGTAAACGATCGACACGCCCAGGAATAGATCGGGATAAGCGGTGCCAAAGCGCAGACCCTCCGCCAAAGCTGTCGCAGATAAGACGAAGAGAGCCGCGATGACGATGCGGTACGCGTTGAAGTAGCGGAGCGAAACCCAAAAAGTCGAGGGCACGCGATCGCGCAAACCATCGGCTCGCACAAGCTTGGACATTGGCTGACGCGGGATCATTTTCCCGCTGCGCGTTGATGCTCCACGCTGCAATAGTGTCGACCTTGTTTCTCTATCGCTTCGGACCGAGGAAAATAGACGCCGCAATGCTCGCAGCGGAGCATCGCTTCCGTTTTACTTGGCTTTGGAGGCTGCGAGGAACGCGGCGAGCGCGCCCATAGCTTGATCGCCAAGAACACGGCTAACACCAGTACAAGGAAAAACGCAATCCTGCCCATAAGAACACCGCCAACTAGAATTGGCGGCGATTATACGGGCAGGTTGACACCGAAAGGCTTAGACCAGCCTTAGCGTGTCGTTTAGACCAGCACTAGATTGCGGCGAAACTGGCTTGGGGTGCAGCCCAGGTGCTGCACGAAGAAACGCGTGAAATGCGCAGGTGCGCTGAAGCCCAATTCGTCGGAGAGCTGCGACAGCATCACATTGGGCGATCCAAGCGCCCGCAGGGCGTATGCGACGCGTTCTTCGTCGATGACATGCTGCGGCGAAACGCCAATGCAACGTTTGAATTGGCGAAAGAAGTGAGAGCGCGACATGCCGGATCCTGCCGCCAAGCTTTCTATCTTCACGCCCGGAATCGCGGAGCGTCGTAGATGATCGAAAGCCCGTCGAACGCGAAAATCGATGGACGAACCGAAAGTCGCGGGCAGTTCGGATGCATTTCGGCCGCAGTTCGCGATGACGAGGCGGATAAGTTCAATGATCTTCTCCTGCACCAATGCCGCTTGTTGGCTCGGCTGACCAAACATCACCTGACGTAAGTCTTGGAGATGCGCGCTAATCGCAGGAACGATTTCCGTGTGACGGAGCCGGAAGTGGCTGTGCCCTTCGGCCATCAGGCCGTCATAATCCTGGTGGCCGTGTAGCCAGCGGGGATCGATCAATAAGGTCGCTAGATAGCATGGCTCTGCGGAACCCGCGCGCGAATGAGATCGCCACGGATCAAGCAACAGCATTTCACCCGCTTTCAATGTGCAAGCTTCCTCATCCATCTGAACGCCGATTTCTGCACCGCCGAGATGGAACAGCACGGTCAACTCTTTGTGAGTGTGCGCATTGACCGGCCGCGTGGATGCACGCACGCAAAAGCGGCCAAAACTGCCCATCACTGTGGAAATACGATCGCCTCCCATTACAACCCCTCCCCCATGTAAGGCTTTATAAGCCTGTTGTGAATGAGGCTATGCCCGGCGCATGCGCCTGTCAACGGTTAACCGTATACTGCAAATGGCTTAGTCACCTACAACTTTCGTTGTAGAATCAATCGATTTTCTAATGAGGTCCTTTGTAGATGAGAC
Source organism: Burkholderiales bacterium (assembly GCA_035273665.1). Lineage (GTDB taxonomy): Bacteria > Pseudomonadota > Gammaproteobacteria > Burkholderiales > SG8-39 > DATEEW01. The sequence goes on from DATEOW010000087.1 coordinate 24,520, forward strand.
GGAAAGACGAAGTGGTTGCTCGCGTCGCGACCTTTGCGGAGCAAGTAGCCGAAAGAATCGCGGACAGCATTTTTAAAGCCGATTTCGCTGAAGGAGAAAGGCTGGTTGAGGCAAAGCTCGCCTCCCGTTATGGCGTCAGTCGCGGGCCGGTTCGTGAAGCTTTGCAACTCCTCGCCCATCAAGGCTTGGTCGAGATCCGGGAAGGGAAAGGCGCCTATGTCCGGACCGTGACGCCGGAAGAGCTGGAAAAAATGATTGTCCTGCGCGGAACGCTCGAAGGCCTTGCTGCCCGGATCGTCGCAGCGACAGGTACGGAAGAACATCTAAATCGGCTCGAACGTATCTCCCTGGAGATGCGCGCTGCGCATCAGCGAGGCGACATGCAAACGTTCCGCAGCCTGCGCGCAAGTTTTCACGAAACGCTTTGCGAATTCGGCGGCTATCCGGTCGCTGGACCATGGTGGCAATCGATGGATAAGTTGGCTCGCATCTTTCACGGCCGCTGGGAATTGGATGCGGACGAAGAAGATGCGCGGGAACACGAACTGGATGTGCGGGTGTTACGTGAACGCAACCCCGACGTCGCGGAGCGCCATTTGCGCGCGCGCGTTCTGCGTGAAGGTTATAGACGTCTCGGCCGCGAAGTACCGGCGGCTTTGAAAGACTGCCTGGAGTAACAAATCACGATGGTCGGGGTGAGAGGATTCGAACCTCCGACTCCTGCGTCCCGAACGCAGTACTCTACCAGGCTGAGCTACACCCCGACTTTGGGACGACGATTGTGTTTCGGCACTTCGAAATCAGTGGCTACGGTCCACTGCGAAGGAGGCCAAGTCTAGCAAAGATTGTTTATAGTTTGAATGCGGCAAGGCGCTCAAGCCCGCTTGAGCAGAGGCTACTTCCCTTTGCGCTTGCGCTTGCGCGAAATTCAAAGCGCCAGTTTCATAAATCGCCGCGAGCACTTCGTCAAAACCCTCGCGTCCGCCCTCTTGGATCGCACGGCGTACCGCGGACGCCTGAGCCGTGGTGCCATGCTTCATCACGTATATCAGCGGCAAAGTTGGTTTGCCCTCATTTAAGTCATCGCCGAGATTCTTGCCCAACTCGGCAGCATCTCCGGAATAGTCGAGTACATCATCAATGAGTTGGAAAGCCGTACCCAGATGCATACCGTAGGTCGCGATTCCTTCTTCCACTGAAGCCGGCGTGCCGGCGATAATTGCGCCGAGGCGGGCAGAGGCCTCAAAAAGTTTGGCCGTCTTGCGGCGAATTACTTCAAGGTAGTCGATCTCACTCACATCAGCGTTGTGGATGTTCAATAGCTGGAGGACTTCGCCTTCAGCAATGGTGTTAGTTGCCTCGGCCAACACTTCCATCACACGCATATTCGCAACGCTTACCATCATCTGGAAAGCACGCGAATAGAGAAAATCGCCGACAAGAACACTTGCGGCGTTGCCGAACGCGGCATTCGCGGTTTCGCGGCCGCGGCGTAGCGAAGATTCGTCGACCACATCGTCATGCAGCAAGGTCGCCGTATGAATAAATTCTACGACCGCTGCAAGTTCATGATGCGCCTTCCCCCGATAGCCGCAGGCGCCTGCGGCAAGCAGTAAAAGCACCGGGCGCAAGCGTTTACCGCCGCTTTTGATGATGTACTCGGCCACTTGGCGAATCAGCACGACGTCGGAGGCAAGCCGTTGACGGATAAGGTCATCCACGGCCTGCATGTCCGCTGCAATCAAAGGACGTAAGGAATCTAGAGACTTGGTCAAGCGAGGAAATGGGGAGCAAAAAGCGCCTGAAAGAATAGCACGATCCCTTTGACTACCCCACGCGTGAACGCATATAATGCTGAGTTTCCAGAAGAATTTGCGCGGAGCCCCATCATGTATGCGGTCATCAAAACCGGCGGAAAGCAATATCGTGTTGCGGCCGGGGATAAAGTAAAAGTCGAGAAAATCGTTGCGGATATCGGCGCTGAAGTGGTTCTCGACCAAGTACTGGCCGTCGGAGCCGGTGAAGGAGTCAAGTTCGGGGCACCGCTCGTCGCAGGCGCAAGCGTCAAAGCGACCGTCGTGTCACACGGCCTTGGCGATAAAGTAAAGATCTTCAAAATGCGGCGTCGCAAGCATTATCGCAAGTCGCAAGGCCATCGTCAGGCCTATACGGAGCTGCAGATCATCGGCATTGCCGGTTGAGCGCGGCATAGGAGCATTCAGATATGGCACACAAAAAAGCAGGCGGTAGTTCACGTAACGGCCGCGATTCGGAATCCAAGCGTCTAGGTGTGAAACGTTACGGCGGCCAGTTGGTTTCCGCTGGAAGTATCATCGTCCGTCAGCGCGGGACACGCATTCACGCTGGTGACAACGTCGGCATGGGCAAGGATCACACCCTGTTCGCTAAGATCGAAGGCACCGTTTCTTTCGGCCACAAAGGCGCAACACAGCGCCACGTTGTCAGCATCATTCCCGCCTGATTGCGTCGGCCACGCAAAAAAGCCCTATCGCTCGATAGGGCTTTTTTTATTTCGGTCCTGAAAAAATGAAATTTATCGACGAAGCGCGCATTGAAATCCACGCCGGCAAAGGCGGGAATGGCGCCGTCAGTTTTCGACGTGAAAAGTATGTTCCGAAGGGCGGTCCGGACGGTGGAGACGGCGGTCGTGGCGGCAGCGTGTACGCCATTGCAGATCGCAATATCAATACACTCATCGACTATCGTTTCGCACGAGTTCATCGAGCGAAAAATGGAGAAGGCGGTCGTGGTTCGCAATGCAATGGCAAGGGCGCCGAAGACATCTATCTTCGCATGCCGGTGGGCACAGTCATCAAGGACCACCTGAGCGGCGAGATCGTTGCGGATCTCTCAGCGCATGAACAGGTCGCGCTACTCGCCCAGGGCGGAAAGGGCGGTCTCGGCAATGAAAATTTCAAATCGAGTACAAACCGCGCCCCGCGGCAATCCACTCCCGGAGAACCGGGCGAAAGCCGAGAGTTATATCTGGAACTGAAGGTCCTCGCGGACGTCGGCCTACTGGGGATGCCCAATGCGGGGAAATCTACTTTCATCCGCAGTGTCTCCAGTGCAAAACCGAAGGTGGCGGACTATCCTTTCACGACCTTGCAGCCGAATCTCGGCGTCGTTAGGGTGGACACTGACCGCAGTTTCGTCATCGCCGATATCCCGGGCTTGATTGAAGGCGCCGCGGAAGGGGCCGGCCTCGGGCATCAGTTTTTGCGCCATCTCGCACGTACGCAATTGCTACTCCATTTAGTCGATATCGCCCCCGTTAACCCAGATACCGATCCGGTGCGCGAGGCTGAAGCGATCGTTGGAGAACTAAGAAAGTACGACGAGGCTTTATATCTAAAGCCCCGCTGGCTTGTATTGAACAAGACGGACATGTTGCCACCCGAGTCTCGTGAGGCAAGCATTCAAGATTTTCTGCGCCGCTTCAATTGGCAAGGCCCCCACTTCGCGATCTCTGCTTTGACCGGTGATGGATGCCGCGAGCTAAGTTTCGCTATCATGGGTCACATGGAAAGCCGTCGAGACCAGGACCATGCGGTTTGACACGATAAAAAACAGTCGACGTCTCGTAATCAAGGTAGGCAGCTCCTTGGTTACCAACGATGGCACGGGGCTGGATTTCATTGCGATCGCCCAATGGGCCAAGCAAATCGCCACTTTGCACAAGACCGGCAAGGAAGTGGTTCTCGTCTCCAGCGGCGCTATTGCCGAGGGCATGAAACGGCTCGGCTGGCACAAACGGCCCCACAGCATGCACGAGTTGCAGGCTGCGGCGGCGGTGGGCCAAATGGGCCTGATACAGGCGTATGAAAGCAGCTTTCGCGAGCACGGCGTTCGAACCGCGCAGATCCTGCTCACGCACGGAGATCTTGCTGACAGGCAGCGTTATCTCAACGCGCGCTCCACTCTGAAGACGCTATTGGCATTAAACGTCGTGCCTATCATCAATGAGAACGATACGGTTGTTACCGATGAGATCAAGTTCGGCGACAACGATACCTTAGGCGCGTTGGTGACCAATCTGATTGAAGCTGAAGTGTTGATCATCCTGACTGATCAACAGGGGCTTTTTTCTGCAGATCCTCGTAAAGATGCTTCAGCGACGCTTGTCCGGGTAGCGCGCGCGGGCGACCCGAGCCTCGAAGCGATGGCGGGCGGCGCGGGTTCAGCCATTGGCCGAGGCGGTATGCTCACCAAAGTGCTCGCCGCGAAACGTGCGGCACGCAGTGGCGCTCATACAGTAATCGCATCCGGACACGAAGGAGATGTTTTGACGCGGCTGGAAGGCGGAGAACAGATCGGCAGTTTCCTTTGCGCGGATACGCCTCCGCTTGCAGCTCGTAAGCAATGGATGGCCGATCACGTGCAGATCAGCGGCAAATTATCGCTCGATGCCGGCGCGGTAAAGGCGCTCAAAATCGACGGAAAAAGTCTATTGCCGATCGGTGTTCAGAACGTTGAAGGAGAATTTGAGCGCGGGGCTGTCGTGTCTTGTTTGGATTCAGGCGGCCGAGAAATCGCCCGTGGGCTCGTCAACTACAGCGCCATAGAGAGCCGCAAAATCGCAGGGAAGGCGAGTCAGGATATCGAAGCTATCCTCGGATATGTGGATGAGTCCGAGCTCATCCACCGCGACAACCTCGTTTTGCTCTAGTCGGTTAGCGCCTTCGGATGTCCACCCCTCTTCAGCGCATCGATAGCCTCGCGCTCGCTGCCGACGATTGAACCCCTCGGACAAAAGTAATCCTTGAATAGCGTATGACGATACGCTTCCTTATTCTTGTCGACCTCTTTCCATTGCGGTTCCCGGACGGGCGACCACTTGCCGTCTCTGCCGCCGTAAGCATAAATCTTTCGTTCGTTCGTATCGCAACGCAGTCCCTCGTAGGAAACATTCGAGGCGCCACTGTCGCCTTTCGCCACTAGCGTGTAACGCGCAATGCGATCGGTCCGGCCGATTCGTATCGAACTGAGATCGATATAAAAGCTGAGGGGCGTCTGGAAGACAGGATCGAAAGGAAAGAGACTTTCCCCAGGCATGGGCGGTAACTGCAGCGTCTCTTCATCGGGCTGCACGATTTCATCGCCCGGGTCGCGCTTGAAAATCTGCGCCGGACTAGCGGCCGAAACAAGTAATAGGCATAACACCAGGGATAGGCGAAGCATGGACTTCATATTTGCCCGGAGGCGGCCCGAGGGGCTGGCGCCCGCCGCTGATCGCGTAGGAGGAAACGCGCAAGCTCGGACAGCGCTTGTTGATACACGTCGCGTTTAAATTCGATCACGTTATCGAGCGGCACCCAGTACTCGCTCCAACGCCAAGCGTCGAATTCGGGATGATCGCAGGCCCGCAAACTGACGTCGCAGTCGCGTCCCACCAAGCGAAGCAGAAACCAAATCTGTTTCTGTCCGCGATAACTGCCGCGCCATTCGCGCTTCACCCACTGCGCCGGCACGTCGTAACGCAGCCAGCCGCGCGTGCGACCGAGGATTTTCACGTGATCGGGGTGGAGTCCCACTTCCTCATGCAGTTCGCGGTACATCGCTTCTTCGGGTGTTTCGCCGTGTTTGATGCCGCCTTGCGGGAACTGCCAGGAATGCTCCTTAATCCGTTTGCCCCAGAAAACCTCGTTCCTTGCGTTGCAGAGGATGATGCCGACGTTCGGGCGATAGCCGTCTCGGTCGAGCATATCCAGCCTCAAATCAATTGTCTGCAGCCATTCTTTCACAATTCCCCCCTGCTGGAAAGCAAGGCGCAGGACATATGGCCTCCGCTAGAATCTGCGGTTTCGCCAGTTCGGAGCCTTTTGATGCGCGTTTCTCAATTTTTCCTCAGCACCTTGAAAGAAGCGCCTTCCGACGCCGAAATCGTGAGCCACCAGCTCATGCTGCGGGCGGGGTTGATTCGACGCCTCGCCGGAGGCATCTATAGTTGGCTTCCTATGGGGCTGCGAGTCGTTCGGAAAGTCGAAGCCATCGTCAGAGAGGAGATGGATCGCGCGGGCGCGCTGGAAGTATTTCTACCTGCTGTACAGCCGGCAGAACTATGGCAGGAGTCCGGCCGCTGGCAAAAGTACGGGCCCGAACTGCTGCGCGTGAAGGATCGACACGACCGGGATTTTTGCATCGGTCCGACGCACGAAGAAGTCGTCACCGATCTGGTTCGCCGCGAGGTAAGAAGCTATCGGCAGTTACCTGTCCATTTCTATCAGATTCAGACGAAGTTCCGCGACGAGATTCGGCCTCGGTTCGGTGTCATGCGCGGGCGCGAGTTCACGATGAAGGACGGTTACTCCTTTCATGCAAGCTACGACGACCTGCAGCGTGAATACAGCAACATGTATGACACCTATACGCGTATCTTTACGCGCCTTGGTTTGAAGTTCCGCGCAGTCGCCGCAGATACAGGCTCCATTGGCGGCACCGGATCGCATGAGTTCCACGTGCTGGCCGATTCGGGCGAGGACGCAATCGCTTTTTGCCCGCAATCCGACTACGCCGCCAATGTCGAGCTGGCTGAAGCGCTTCCGCCGCGCACGGCGCGCAGCACGCCTACCCAAGCGATGGAAAAAGTCGCAACACCGGACAAGACGCGTTGCGAAGATGTGGCCGCATTTCTGGCCCTACCACTGGAGCAAACCGTCAAAGCCATCGCATTGATGCATGACACAAGCTTTGTGCTTCTTTTGTTGCGTGGGGACCATGATCTGAACGAGATCAAGGCGCAGAAGCATCCCGGGCTTGACCCGTTCCGCTTCGCCACGGATAAGGAAATCGAAACACATTTAGGCTGCAAAGCGGGCTATATCGGCCCGGTCGGCATCGACCCTAACATTCGGGTCATCGCCGACCGAAGCGTTGCGGTGATGAGCGACTTCGTTTGCGGCGCCAACGAAGCGGGCTTTCATCTTCGAGGCGTCAACTTCGGCCGCGACCTGCCCGATCTCAATGAAGTAGTGGATTTGCGCAAGGTGAAAAATGGCGATGTAAGCCCGGATGGCAAAGGATCGCTGGAAATCGTGCGCGGCATCGAGGTGGGACACATCTTTCAATTGCGCACCAAATACAGCGAGGCCCTCAAAGCGACCTACTTAGACGAAAGCGGCAAACAGCGGCATTTCGAGATGGGTTGCTATGGGATCGGCGTAACGCGGATCGTTGGGGCTGCAATCGAGCAAAACCACGATGCGAAAGGCATCGCTTTTCCACTGCCGATTGCGCCCTTTCAAGTCGCCCTGGTGCCGGTCGGATATCACAAAAACGAGGCCATCCGGACCGCCGTCGATAAGCTCTATGCGGAGTTGCAACAAGCCGGCATGGAGGTATTACTCGACGACCGAGACGAACGGCCGGGCGTTATGTTCGCGGACATTGAATTAATTGGCATTCCGCACCGGGTGGTGCTTGGTGACCGGGGGCTCAAGGATGGCAAAATCGAGTATCAGGGACGGCGCGATTCTGCCGCCCAGAGCATTTCGCTCGATGAAGCCCTGTCCTTCCTGAAATCACGTTTATGCCTGGATTCCGCCGATTCTGTTTCCTGATTGCTTTGTTCGCCGCACCGCTTGCTCAGGCGGGCACGCAGCAATATGAACCTCTGTCGGCGAGCGTGCGATCGGCCATGTCGCGTTCAATCGCCGAGCAGAATCATGCGCGTCTGGTGTTCTCCGATCCTCAGAATGCATACGAGTGGCTTCTGGCCATGTCGAAGAAACTGGAAAAGCGGATTCCGGACACGGCTTATCGCGTGGAGTTGCTCAAGACCATCCATTACGAGGCGACCCGTGCGGGGCTCGACCCGCAGCTTGTCCTGGGGATCATCCAGGTGGAAAGCGGCTTCAAAAAATACGCCGTGTCGAAAGCCGGCGCACGCGGACTCATGCAAGTCATGCCTTTCTGGATCAACTTGATCGGCAGCAAAGACCAGCACAATCTCTTCAATCTGCGCACGAATCTGCGCTTCGGCTGCACCATCCTTCGCCACTATCTCGATATTGAAAAAGGCAATCTCTTCCGCGCGCTGGGCCGCTACAACGGCAGCTTGGGGCGCGCCGAATATCCTCGCCTTGTAATGGCTGCCTGGAAAGGCACCTTCCGCTACGACGGCCCCGTGGCCTAAATTGGCCCCTACGGTAGCAGCCGCTGCCGTCTCTTTCCTGTTATCGTCTTTCACAATTCGGGTTACCGAAGGGGCATAGACCTTGCTCAATTTCCGGCCTCACCCGTGTTTTAAGCGGGCAATGTAAAAAAATCCCGAATAAAACATGCTGGATTTTCTCGCCGCGCGTAAGGAACGTCTTGAGGAGGGCCCCGGTGCCGCGGAAACGCGGGCCTGGCTATCCACGCTTTCTAGCGCGGATAGCATGTCAGCTGCTCGAGCGCTCGTCGATCGCTTAGTCTCGCTCAACCGCGCCCAGTTGCAGATGCGCCTTCGACTACGCCTTCTCGATATGTTCAGCGAACATGCGGAGAAACTCTTACCCGATCTTCAACAGCGCATTGAAGAAGCCCTGCCTCCAGTGCGAGGCAGTACTCGACAGAACGCTTATCTCATCGAGAAACTCTACAAAGAGCTCGCCGTCGGCTATTCAATCGTCGTATTACGAGCCCCCCGCACGTGGTTGAGTCCCGGTTTCAGACGGCAGATGCACGCGCCCCTGATGCAAGCCATGACTTACCATGCACGGCGATTGGGTTTGAGCGAAAAACTCTACGCGCCCGCGCCGCGCGGCGTTTGGCAAGCGCTGCACCAGCTCTACCGTCTCGCGGTCGAATGGAAAATGGCGGAGCGGTCGATTGGCGTCAAAGACGTTTCCGCTTTGCGCATCTATCTCGAAGCCTTGCTATTGAGTTTTGCGCAGCCGCAGCAACTCGGGCCGGGGGATTTCAAGCGGGTACAAAGCTATGTGAAAGAGCATGTGCATCTCGCCAAATTCGCTTATGACCAGGACATCGCCGATTCCAGCAACTTATTTCTAATCGATACGCGTGGCGACGGTCCGGGTGCTGCCTACGCCAAGCGTAAATCCGCTTCGCAGGGTCGCTTGCTACTTGATACGGGAAAATTGATTGAGCGGATCCGCACTGAACTACGTCAGCTGCGTAGCTTGAACGACGCGATGCCGCGTGGCGGGCAGATTGAATCCGGGCGTGTGGAATTGCTTCAACGACTCGAAGAAAGTTGGCGAGGAGAACACCTGCAAAGAAATCCGCGTGTGCGGTTTCATCCACGCGCGCAGCTTTGGAGCGGGCTCGCCAATATTTGGCGGTTAATGCGAGAGACCGCACGCACGCCGGCGCATAGCAGCGCCAGCATGGCCGGCGAATGGTTGATCGTCAACGAAAGCCCGCGCGGGTTCGCCCTCACCTATATGTCAGGCGCCGCACCGCAGTTGTCGGTCGGTGAAATCGTCGCCTTGCGCGGCAATGGTCGAAGCAAGCTGCACGTGTGCGTCGTCCGTTGGATCGTCTCCAACGGCCCGGAGCATCTCGAGGTCGGCTTGCAACAGCTTGCACCACTTGCGATTCCGGCGTGGTATCAAGCGCCTGAAGGCGAACGCGCTACGACAGAGTCGGTGCTCTATCTACCCAGCATTCCGGGGCCGCAAAAATCTGCACTGCTCATTGCGCCGACGGGCCGCATCGATATGGCACGAACCGTGGAGATCCTCCACGCGCAAGGTCGTCTGTCGCTTTACGCCACGCGCGTTACGGAAACCACGTCGAGCGCCGAGTTCATCGAAGTCGTCCCCGCCTAAAGTCCTGCCGAATCCATTGTTGGGTTGACGTCAAACGCGTTGCTCAGCGGACGCGCCCGCCGCGAAAACGACCGCTTGTAGTGACAGAAATCACGCGATTTGCGCCTATAACACGGTGCACGTCGTGGCATAGAGCTTGCGCATCTTCTCCGCAAATCGCCCCGCCGATCACGGCTTTACAAAGCCATGACATTTGCAGGTGCGGACCAAAAATACACGGAGAACCCATGCACTTGCATTTAAGCCTACCTTCCGGCGGCGGCAAACCGGCCGAGCCTTTTGAGTTCCAAGACGAGCAACAAGTCGCCGCATGGCTGGCACAATTGCCGCAGGATGATCATCACAAAATCGCGAGCCGTTTAATCGAGCAGCTCGCTCGCATGAACCGCATGCGCATCCGCGTCACGCTGCGCCAAGATATCACCGAGCTCGTCCTGGCTCGGGCCCAAGAGATCCTGCCGCAGTTGAGCGATTCCTTGAGTGGCGGTACCGTTCCTGTGATCGGCTCCACGCGTAGCGCAGCCGGACTTGCCGACGAACTATTGGCTGAGTTGTGCTACTCGTACAAATTGCTGTTGATGGAGCAGTCGCGTCGTCTCTTTGGCTTCGCGTCAAGTGGGCGAGCCTTACTCCCCGTCGTTCGGGCAATGCATCTGTTGTCTAGTCGCCTGATTCTTGGCTATCGGATGTATGCCAATGCGAGCAAAACTTTATGGCTCGAGTTGCACGAGCTCTATCAATTCGCCTTGCGGCGTGGTTTCGCTCAGCGCAGTCTGAACGAAGAGATGCGCACGCCCCTTACGATTTATCGGGATTCGCTATTGCTCGCCTTTGCCGATCCGCTCAAGCTGATGCCCGGTGACGTCGACCGTATACTTGCCTGGACGGGACGCTTCGGCGATTTGGCAGTACTCGGCCCCGCCGACGCGCAGCGCGGCGGCCAAGGACTCTTC
>DATEOW010000088.1:0-16411 GCA_035273665.1 Burkholderiales bacterium
CTTCCCACTTGGCTGGGTCCACATGGGAGTTGATCCCCCGGTCGGCGACGATCTCGACATCCTTGTCGGCGAGCAAAACGTAAATGAGCACGCCCGAGTTTTCTTCGGTGTCCCATACGCCCAATGACGCAAAGAGATCGAGGGCGCGTTGACGCGGTAGGTAATTCCGCCATAGCGCGGGGGCAGGCAAAGCCGCTTCGATGACAAAACGCAACTCGCCGCGGTGGCGACGCTCTTGTTCGCCAATGGCCTTTTCGATCGCCGCTAAGGCTGAGCGATTGAAAGCTTTGCGCAAGCGCCAATCGTCGAAGAATAGATGGCGCAATACTCTCGATATAGACGTCATCTTAATTCCAGCTTCCCGAGGAGCCACCGCCGGAGAAACCGCCCCCTCCACCGCCCCAGCCACCGCCGCCAAATCCGCCGCCGCCCCAACCGCCGCCCATCGGGAATCCGCCGCCCCAACCGCGATGCCGGCCCATCACGCTTCCACCGGAACCCGCCATGACGAGAGAAAAGACGAAGGCAAGAAGCGCGGCGCCGATCCCGGCAGCGAGCGACCCGGCGATGAACCACGCGATGAAGCCGGCCAGTCCGCCTGTTGCTGTCGAACCAATGACGCGTCCCAGCATGGCGCGCAAAACGCCGCCACCGATAATCGTCGCCATCAGCAGCATGACGAAGATCGATTCGTAATCTTGCTTCTCTGCCGTCTCGAATTTTTTCGGCGGGGGAAGTTGTTCGCCTTGGATCAACTTCATCAATGCGTCGGTACCCGCATCAAGCCCTGCATAGAATTTCCCCGCACGAAATGACGGATTCATGATCTCCCGACGTACACGGTCGGCGATGGCATCAGGAATGGCGCCTTCCAGTCCTCGTCCGACCTCGATGCGGCTCTGTGCTTCTTTCATCGCGACAAGAATCAAGATCCCATCGTCGACACCGGCGCGGCCGATCTTGTTCTGATCGACGACGCGAATCGAAAATTGATCGATGTCTTCCGGCGCAACACTGGGCACGATCAGCACTGCAATCTGGCTGCCGTGTTGCGCCTCGAACGCACGCAACTTTTGATCGAGCGCCTGCGCTTCCTGTGCGCTCAAAGTCTTGTTGAGATCGGTAACGGGACTTTTAAGAACAGGAACCGGTTGCAGCGGCTGTGCAAGGCCAATGCTCGACGCGCTCAACAAGAGCGCTAAGAAAAGCGCGCGGATCACTGCGCTGGAGCGGGTGCGGTCGGCGCAGGCGTACTGAAATCAACAACCGGCGGCTTACTGATCGTCGCTTCGTTCTCCACCGCGAAATTCGGCTTTACTTTATAGCCGAACATTTTGGCGGTGAGGTTCTTGGGGAATTGTCGAACGGTAACGTTGTAGTCCTGCACCGTTTGAATATAGCGGTTGCGGGCAACCGTGATGCGATTCTCGGTGCCTTCGAGTTGCGCCTGTAAATCGCGAAAATTTGCATCGGCTTTGAGGTTCGGATAATTTTCCGCAACCACCAGTAAGCGTGACAAAGCGCTGGTCAAATTCGCTTGTGCCGCCTGAAATTTCGCAAACGCTTCGGGGTTGTCGACAAGCTCAGGCGTTGCCTGGATCGAACCCACGCGAGCCCGTGCCTCGGTCACCTGGGTCAGCACTTCGCGCTCATGTGCCGCGTAGGCTTTGACGGTGTTCACGAGATTGGGGATGAGATCGGCGCGGCGTTGGTATTGGTTCAATACTTCAGACCATGCCGCCTTGACCGCTTCGTCTTTACTTTGAAATTCGTTATAGCCGCAGCCCGACAGCAGCAGCCCGACGAACAGCGCAATGACAGCCCATAACTTGCTCATGTTTCCCTCCACTTAGGAACAAGCCCGTAAATGGGGCCTAGAGCGCCGGTTGCAAGCCCCGTTCCTTCAAGGTTTTCATTGTGGCGCGTGCAAAGCAAAGGTCTTCCCAAGCTTTGGCCTTGTCGTTCAGGGTGCGCAAGAGATACGCCGGATGATAAGTGACGATCAGCGGCACACCCTGATACGAAAAACTCCGTCCGCGTAAGGTGGAAATGCTCGCGTCGCTTTCAAGCAAGGTCTGCGCAGCAAAACGGCCCATGGCGACAATGAGCTTAGGCTGTATGAGTTCAACTTGGCGCCGCAAATGCGCACTGCATTGTGCAACCTCCTCGGGCGCGGGGTTACGATTGCCCGGCGGTCTGCACTTGAGAACATTGGCGATGTATACGTCTTCGCCCCGTTTCAATCCGATCGCGGCGAGCATGTTGTCCAGCAGGCGGCCGGCTTGACCGACGAAGGGTTCTCCTTGGGCATCTTCTTCCTGCCCTGGTGCTTCACCAACGATGAGCCAACTGGCCCTTTCATCGCCCACACCGAAAACGGTGTTGCGCCTTGAATTGCAAAGCGAGCAAGCGCTGCATTCGGCGACCGCTGCTTTAAGACTCGGCCAATCCATGCGGGCAATCGATGTGCGGCGATCATTGACCAACGCGTCAACTGTCCCAAGCGCTGCCGCATGTCGCTCGGATGAACTTTCCGCAGCGGGCGCTGCTCGCAGACGCCAGAGGGGGCCGAGGCCCATTTCGTCCAGGAAAACCTCGCGACGGCTCATGGGTTGGCGAGCGAAAGGCTCAGCACAAGCGCGTCTTCGCGCCCCCGAAAAGACGGGTAATAACCCCGCCGCGTGCCGACGTGTTGGAAATCAAAGCTGGCGTATAACGCCCGAGCGCCGGGGTTGGAGGGACGCACCTCGAGGAACAATAGCTTCGCCTGTTGCTGCTTGGCTACGCGCACGAAGTGCTCGAGCAAACGGCTACCATGACCCTTGCGTTGATGCGGTTCCGCGATACTTAGGTTGAGGAGATGCGCCTCGTCGACGGCAAACATCAGGACACCATAGCCGACAAGTTCGTTGTCCGGACTCCGGTAGGACCAGCAGCTATAACCGGCTCTTAGCGAATCGCGGAAATTTCCAGCAGTCCACGGAAAATCGTAGATTTTTTTTTCAATCGCGACGACTTCATCAATCTCGTCGAGCTGCAATGGCTCGAAGCGCCACTGCGGTTTGAGGACAGCGCTCATCGTTCGCTCGTTTTGAGTGCGACCTTATCGCGAATATAGAGCGGCGCAGCGGTTGCCGCGTCGCGGCCCTCACCCGATTGAAGGCGCGGCCTCGCCAAACGTAGCATCGCTGCGGCGTTGGGAAACAAATCGGTTTTTATTACTGACATCGCACTACCTAAACGCTGGATCAATATCTCTGCATGAACTGCGAACCCGCTCCCGCAGCCCGTCCAATTAGACCCTATGGGCAGCGGTACTTCGTGCGGCTTGTAAAGCCCGGGCTCGTGCACCGTTTTCCATTGTGACGCGTCGTCTTTTTGGAACGCGGCATGATACACCTCGCCCATGCGCGCATCGAGGCAAACAATCACGCGCGGCGCTTTGCTCGACTCTGCCACCGCGATCAACGTGCCGACGCCTAGCACAGGTAAATCGCGTGCAAGCGCCAGGCCTTGCGCAATGCCGCATGCAATACGCAAGCCGGTGAAGGCGCCGGGGCCTTCACCATAGACAATGGCTTCGATCTGGGCGATTGATAGATGCGCTTCGTGGAGCAGCTTTTCGATCTCGCCGACAATGAGTTCGGCGTGGCGTTGGCCCGCGACAAAATCGCTGACATAGAGCGCTTCGCCTGCACCCAGTGCAAGCGAAAGGCGCTCGGTCGAGGTTTCCAAAGCGAGAATATTCATGGCTTCGGCATTGTAGCCGCGGCGCATGGGATAATCGCGCGCCCCTTTTCTCCCCTTCCGCTTTGATTTTTATTACCGACCCCGATTTTTATGTCGTCGCCTTTTTCGCCGTGATGTTGACGGGGATCGCCAAGGGCGGTTTGGGTCTCGCGGGCGGTTTATCAGTACCGATTCTTGCGCTGGTCATCTCGCCGGTCCAGGCGGCGGCGATCATGCTACCTATCCTCGTTGTGATGGACATCTCCGCGGCATGGGCTTATAGGCGCGTATGGGACCGTCGCATTATGAAAGTTATTCTGCCCGCCGGAATCGTTGGCGTGGCAATCGGCGCTCTGATATTCAAGTTACTCAATGACGATTGGATTCGCGTCATGGTGGGCTTGATCGCTGTGGGCTTTGTCCTCAGCAGCTTTCGCAAACCTAATATAGAAGCGGCTCAGCCTTCTGCGGCAAAAGGCGGTTTTTGGGGAGCGCTTGCCGGACTCACCAGCTTCGTCGCTCATGCCGGCGCCCCGCCCCTGTCTGTTTATCTGCTGCCTCTACGATTAGAGCCGGCGCTACATGTCGGGACGTCGGTGATTTTCTTTCTGTTCCTCAATATCGCCAAACTGGTGCCCTACTTTGCGCTCGGACTATTCACGACGGAAAACCTGGGGACCTCTGCAATCCTTATCCCGCTCGGCATTGTTGGCGCGCTGGCCGGGATCTGGCTTCGATCCCGCCTCAGTCCGAAAGTTTTTTATCGCGCGTCCTATGCCGTGTTATTGGTCATCGGCGTCAAGCTACTTTATGACGGAGCCGGAGCAGTGCTTGGATAAGAGCAGCCCGCCCAAAGCTTGGCACGCGCGACTGGCGCTGCATTACACCACCGATGGCGGACGCAGCGTCCTGAGGCGACGCGAACATGAAGGTCCGCTCGCCGTTCAAAAAAGTTTGTATCCCGAGGGCAGCATTTGCCACAACTTCGTTTTACATCCGCCCGCTGGGATTGCGGGCGGCGACCAACTCGATGTTGACGCACGGCTTGACCAGGGGACACATGTCGTATTGAGTACCCCTGGCGCGGGTAAATGGTATCGCTCCAGTGGAGCAACTGCGCATCAGCGACTTCATTTCACCGTCGGACCGATGGCTGTTCTGGAGTGGCTGCCCCAGGAAACCATCTTCTACTCGGGCGCTCAAGCTCAGTTGCGCACGCGGATCGATTTGCAAGCAGATGCGATTTACCTAGGCTGGGAAATAACATGCTTGGGCCGCCCGGCCAGTGGTGAGCGTTTCGACCACGGCCAAATGCGGCAGCAGACAGAGATATACAAGGACGGCCGATTGCGTTGGAACGAGCAGACCACTCTCTTCGGCGAAGATCCATTGTTGCATTCACCGATCGGCATGAAAGGCTATAGCGCCAGCGCGACGATGCTGGCGGCCGGTCGCGAGGCGACGCCCGCAATTCTCGGCGCATTGCGTGCCCTGTCTCGGCCTGAACGGATCTTGGCTGTGACCGCGATCGGTGATCTCATTCTTCTTCGTCAACTCAGTCACTCCGCCCAACAAACGCGGAATTGCTTTGCCGAAGCGCGCAAAATTCTGCGCCCTTGGTTGTGCGGCGCGGAAGATCAGCCGCTGCGCATTTGGCGGACTTAAGCGCGCGCACCAAGTGCGTGCCATGCATGCCGTCACGCACCAGAAACAAGCAGCGGCGATGCTCGGCGTCGTGTAGCCGACCTCCCTAACTGCGCTAAGTCCCCGTTTCCGTTTGCACTTTTGACAGCCTCCTCGTATGGCACAGCTTTCGCTCAAACGCTGCCAGCCGGCAATGGTTCGGCACCAACACAAAGCAAAGGGGATAGGCATGCAACGTAGGCACTTTCTGCGCGGGTCGCTACTCGCGGCGTCCGTGGCGATGACATTCGGCTTCAGCGCTCCAATCCAAGCGGCGGACACCATCAAGATCGGCGTCCTCCACTCCTTGTCCGGCACCATGGCGATCAGCGAGACGGTGTTGAAGGATACCGTTCTCATGACCATCGATGAGATCAACGCCAAAGGCGGTGTGCTGGGTAAGAAACTCGAACCGGTTGTCGTGGACCCTGCCTCCAATTGGCCGCTATTCGCCGAGAAAGCGCGTCAATTGCTGACGCAAGACAAAGTGGCCGTTACTTTCGGCTGCTGGACATCGGTGTCGCGCAAATCCGTGTTGCCCGTCTACGAAGAACTGAACGGTCTATTGTTCTATCCCGTGCAGTACGAAGGTGAAGAACTTTCCAAGAACGTGTTTTACACCGGCGCTGCGCCAAATCAGCAAGCGATTCCTGCCGTGGAATATCTGATGAGCGCCGACGGCGGTGGAGCGAAACGTTGGGTCCTGCTGGGCACCGACTATGTTTATCCCCGCACCACCAATAAGATTTTGCGTGCCTTCCTGAAATCCAAAGGTGTCGCTGAAGCCGATATCGACGAGAAATACACGCCCTTTGGTCATAGCGACTATCAGACCATTGTCGCGGACATCAAGAAGTTTTCCGCAGGCGGCAAAACCGCGGTGATCTCTACGATTAATGGCGATTCGAACGTGCCTTTCTATAAAGAGCTGGGTAACCAGGGCCTAAAAGCCACCGATGTGCCGGTCGTTGCATTCTCCGTGGGTGAGGAGGAACTGCGCGGCGTGGATACCAAGCCCTTAGTCGGCCATTTGGCCGCATGGAACTACTTCATGAGCATCCCCGGTCCCGCCAACAAAGAGTTCATCAAGAAGTGGAGCGACTATGCCAAGGCCAAGAATATTCCCGGCCACAAAGACAAGCCGCTGACCAATGACCCGATGGAAGCCACTTACATCGGCATGATGATGTGGAAACAAGCGGTCGAGAAAGCCAAGTCCACCGATCCGGACAAGGTGATCGCGGCCATGGCGGGTCAGACTTTCAAAGCCCCGTCGGGCATCACATCCAAAATGGATGAGAAAAACCACCACTTGCACAAAGCGGTGTTCATCGGCGAAGTGCAGGCCAATGGCCAGTTCAAAGTCGTTTGGAAAACGCCGGGCCCGGTCAAAGCCCAGCCCTGGAGCCCCTTCATCCCGGGTAACGACAAGAAAAAAGACGAACCGGAAATGAAGTAAGCTGCCGTCCGCCGAGTCATCCCCCGCAAGCGGGGATGACTCGCACCGCTGTACCGTCAACCAAAAACAATTACATGTCGAACTCCCGAATACTCGGTGCGCTCGCGTTGCTTGCCGGGCTGCTCGCTGTGAGCATCGCCCAAGCCGTTACGCCCGAACAACTCAATGCACTCGCTTTCGGCGAGAACGACGCCAAAGTGCAGACCATCGCCGCCATTGTGAGCGCGGGCGATGCAGAAGCGATGCCCCTGTTGCAGGCGCTGGTTGAAAGTCGGGTACAAATCTCGCCCGAACAAAAACGGATTTTCATTCTGCAAGCCGATGGCGGCGTACTCGACGCCAAGACCGGCCAATCCGTGGATCCCCTGCCCGACGATGTCGAAGAAGTCGTCATGAACAACCGCATGCGCCGCGAGCTGGCCAATGCCATGGCGGCACTGCAATTATTTTCCCCCGACCCCGCTACGCGCCTCGCATCGGCGAGATCGCTGCAAGGCGGCGCGGGACCGGCGATGTTGCCCTTGATAGAGAAAGCCTACGCTGCCGAGAGCGAGGCGCAGATCAAGCAACTTCTCGGACTGACGCGCGCGACGCTGCAACTCGCGAGCGCGGATGCAGAAGTACGGCTTGCTGCCGTCAAAACTCTCGGGGAAAGCAGCGATCCCACTACGAAAACACTCCTGTTAAAAGTCCTTGCCAAGAACGGCGAGGTTTATGCAGAGCCGGATGAGAAGGTGCGCGTCCAGGCTGCGCTCTCATTGGACAGCGTTCAAGGGCGGCTCGCATGGGGCGAGCGGCTGGGGCAGATTTTCAGCGGTATCAGCCTTGGTTCCATTCTGCTTCTGGCAGCCTTGGGGCTTGCGATCACCTATGGCCTGATGGGCGTCATCAATATGGCCCACGGCGAGCTCATCATGATCGGGGCCTATGCGACCTATCTCGTCCAAGGGCTCTTCCAGAAATATCTTCCAGAGTTGTTCAACTGGTATCTGGTTGCGGCGCTGCCTGTCGCCTTTGTGATTGCTGCGCTGGTCGGCATGGTGATGGAGCGCACAGTGATCCGTTTTCTGTACGGCAGACCGCTTGAAACATTATTGGCCACATGGGGGATCAGTCTAGTTTTGATCCAACTCGTGCGCACTATCTTCGGTGCGCAGAACGTGGGCGTCGAAAATCCGGTGTGGATGTCGGGCGGGGTGCAGGCGATGAGCAATCTCGTGCTGCCTTACAACCGCATCGTGATCATTTTCTTTGCGGCGTTCGTGTTGCTCGGTGTCTGGTTACTGTTGACACGTACGCGACTGGGCTTGTTCGTGCGCGGCGTCACGCAGAACCGCGCGATGGCAGGCTGCGTAGGCGTACCCACCGCGCGCGTGGATACCTACGCTTTCGGATTGGGTTCAGGCATCGCAGGACTTGCCGGCTGCGCGCTCTCGCAAATTGGCAACGTCGGTCCCGATCTGGGCCAGTCCTATATTGTCGATTCCTTCATGGTGGTAGTCCTCGGTGGGGTCGGCCAGTTAGCCGGCACCGTTTACGCGGCGATGGGGCTTGGGATCGCCAACAAGTTTCTGGAAGGCTGGGCGGGCGCGGTACTCGCGAAGATCGCCGTGCTGGTGTTCATTATCATCTTCATCCAGAAACGTCCCCAGGGGTTGTTCGCGTTGAAGGGGCGCTTCGCCGATGCTTGAGACACCAATCAATGGCCCACTGTTTTCGCGCATCCCCGGTCTTTATGGGCCGAAAGGATGGATGTCGATTGCGATTGCCGCGGTAATCGTATGGGTGGTCTTTCCCCTGCTCAACCTGGCGGTCGATGCGGACAGCGTCTTCCATGTGTCGGATTACAGCGTCACCTTGATCGGCAAGATCATGTGCTACGCGATGGTGGCGCTGGCCATGGACTTGATCTGGGGTTACACGGGTATTCTCAGTCTCGGCCATGGACTGTTCTTCGCGCTCGGCGGTTACGCGATGGGCATGTATCTGATGCGCGCCATCGGACGCGACGGCGTTTACAAAAGCGATCTTCCGGACTTCATGGTCTTCCTCGATTGGAAAGAACTGCCTTGGTACTGGGCGGGAACGGACAGTTTTCTTTATTGCTTGTTGTTGGCAGTGCTGGTGCCGGGATTGCTGGCCTTCATTTTCGGTTACTTCGCTTTCCGGTCTCGCATCAAGGGCGTCTATTTCTCGATCATCACGCAGGCGCTCACCTTTGCTGCGATGCTGTTCTTCTTCCGTAACGACACCGGTTTCGGCGGCAACAACGGTTTCACCGATTTCAAACGCGTTCTCGGTTTTACCATTGCTACCGCAGAAACGCGCATGGTGTTGTTCGCACTGAGCGGCACGATGCTCATCGTCACTTTGTTGCTGGCGCGTTATATCGTGACCTCCAAACTCGGCCGTGTATTGACGGCGATCCGTGACGCCGAAAGCCGTGTCATGTTTTCCGGCTATAACCCGCTCGGCTACAAATTATTCATCTGGACGCTGTCGGCCGTGATTTGCGGCATCGCCGGCGCGCTTTATGTGCCCCAAGTCGGCATCATCAATCCGGGCGAGATGTCGCCCGCCAATTCCATTGAAATCGCTATCTGGACCGCGGTGGGCGGACGCGGCACATTGATCGGCGCGATCGTGGGCGCGGGCATTGTCAACTTCGCCAAGAGCTTTTTCACCGTCGCTTTCCCCGAATACTGGCTGTACTTCCTCGGCGCCATTTTCATCGGCGTCACCTTGTTCATGCCGCGTGGCGTGGTCGGGTTGCTCCAACAGTTGAAAAGAAAATCCACATGAGCAGCCAGATTTCAGAAGGTGCGGGCGATTCGGGTATTGGCGCGCGACTTGTCACCGACACGACACAGCTCGACCTCTCGCACGGCACTGTTCTCTATCTAGACGACATTAGCGTCAGTTTCGACGGCTTTAAAGCGCTCAACAAACTCACACTGACGATTGACGCTGGCGAACTGCGTTGTGTCATCGGCCCCAATGGCGCAGGCAAGACGACAATGATGGACGTGATCACGGGAAAGACGCGCCCGGATTCGGGCACTGCTTTCTTCGGTCAAACGATCGATCTGACGAAATTGTCCGAACCTCAAATCGCGCATGCCGGCATCGGTCGCAAATTTCAAAAGCCAACCGTGTTCGAGCACCACACGGTCTTCGAGAATCTTGAGCTGGCGATGAAAACCGATAAAGGTGTTCACGCTTCGCTCTTCGCACGCCTGAACACGGAACAGGCGCACCGTATCGCGGAAACCTTGGATCTCGTCCACCTCGCCGAGAGCGCGGACCGACTCGCGGGCTCGCTCTCGCACGGCCAAAAGCAGTGGTTGGAGATCGGCATGTTGTTGATGCAGGAACCCAAGCTCCTGCTATTGGATGAGCCGGTTGCCGGGATGACCGATGAAGAAACCGATCGTACCGCCGAACTTTGCCTCAGCTTGGCCGGGTCGCATTCCTTGGTCGTGGTGGAACACGACATGGAGTTCGTCGCCAAGATCGCGCGCAAAGTGACCGTATTGCATGAAGGCAGCGTGTTGGCGGAAGGCACATTGGACACTGTGCAGAACGATCCGCGGGTCATTGAAGTGTATTTAGGGCGCTGAGTGGGCCAATGACATGCTGACGATACAAAACCTCAATCAATATTACGGCGGCAGCCACATTTTGCGCGATGTATCGCTGCAAGTGGAACCGGGCAAGTGCACGGCGCTACTCGGCCGTAATGGCGTGGGCAAAACAACGCTGTTGCGTAGTTTGATGGGCGTGGTCCCCATCCGCTCCGGCAAACTTGAATTCAACGCCCAGGACATCAGCCATTTCTCTTCGCACGCACGCGCCGCCGCGGGCTTGGGCTATGTGCCGCAGGGCCGTGAAATCTTTCCGCGTCTCACCGTCGAAGAAAACCTGCTCATGGGATTGGCCACGCAACCGCGCGGCGCCGGTATTCCACAAGATGTATACGAGATGTTCCCGGTGCTGAAGGAGATGCTGCATCGGCGCGGCGGCGATCTGTCCGGCGGTCAGCAACAGCAATTGGCCATCGCCCGGGCGCTGGTCATGCGGCCCAAACTGTTGATTCTGGACGAACCGACCGAAGGCATTCAGCCCTCTATCATCAAAGCCATCGAACGGGCGATCCGCACCTTGCTTGAACGCGGCGACATGGCGATCCTACTCGTGGAGCAGTACTACGATTTCGCCCGTGCGCTGGCCGACCACTATGTCGTCATGTCACGCGGCCAAGTCATTCAGCGTGGACTTGGCGAAAATATGGAAACGGAAAATGTGCGGCAGCTTGTTTCTGTTTGACCGGTTTCGCGGGCACAGCTTAATGTTGTTGGGGTCCTTTTGAGCTTATTTGATGAAAGGTGTGACTAGTGTGCGGTATCTTAGGCGTAGTCTCAGTTTGCCCTCGCTCCTACAGCATGTGCCGGTGCGCGGAGCAGGGGCCCCTTTAGGGGATGCGACCGCAAAGGCAAATATGAGGGCTGTGAAGAGCGGGACATTCCTTATCTGCTGCGGGGTCGCACCCATCGATGAAACCGATGGAACCTGCTCCACCCTCCGCAGCCCCGCGCTCGCGATCCTACTTGGCATTTAATTAGGCCCATTCCGTATGGAACTTACTTCCCGCGAAAAAGACAAGCTGCTCATTTTCACTGCTGCATTGTTGGCGGAGCGCCGCAAAGCGAAGGGAATCAAACTCAACTATCCGGAAGCGGTCGCCTTTATCAGCGCGGCCATCATGGAGGGCGCGCGCGAAGGCAAGACTGTCGCCCAATTGATGAGCTACGGCGCAACGCTGCTCACGCGCCAGGATGTCATGGACGGCATTGCCGAATTGATTCCGGAAATTCAAATTGAAGCAACGTTCCCGGACGGAACGAAGCTCGTAACGGTCCACCAGCCTATCCCATGAGTGCGAAATGATCCCAGGCGAAATCGAAACGGTTGCGGGCGATATCGAGCTGAATGTCGGCGCGACGGTCAGCAAGCTCGATGTCGCCAACAGTGGCGACCGACCCATTCAGGTGGGCTCGCACTACCATTTCTATGAAACGAACGACGCGCTCCATTTCGACCGCAAAGCCGCTTACGGCATGCGTCTGAATATTGCGGCAGGCACTGCAGTGCGTTTTGAGCCGGGTCAAACGCGCAGCATCGAACTCATTCCACTCTCCGGTGCGCGCATGGTGTATGGCTTCACCGGAAAAGTGCAGGGAAAACTATGAGCACTAGAATTTCCCGTCGCGCTTATGCGGAAATGTACGGCCCGACAACGGGCGATCGGGTGCGGCTTGCCGATACGGAGCTTTGGATCGAAGTCGAACACGACCACACAATCTACGGCGAGGAAGTGAAATTCGGCGGCGGCAAAGTCATTCGCGATGGTATGGGGCAAAGCCAGCGCGTCGACGCCGACGTCGCGGATACAGTCATTACCAACGCGCTGATCGTCGACTACACCGGCATCGTAAAGGCCGACATCGCCATCAAGCGTGGGCGCATCAGCGGCATCGGCAAGGCGGGAAATCCGGATATTCAGCCTGGCATCAATATCGCCATTGGGCCGGGCACTGAAATCATCGCGGGCGAAGGCATGATCGTGACGGCGGGCGGCATCGACACGCACATCCATTTTATTTGCCCACAACAGATTGAAGAAGCGTTGCACTCGGGCGTGACAACGATGATCGGCGGGGGCACGGGTCCTGCGACCGGCACTTTTGCAACGACGTGTACGCCGGGCATCTGGCATATGCATCGCATGTTGCAGGCAGCCGATGCGTTTCCGATGAATCTGGGTTTTCTCGGCAAAGGCAACGCAAGCCTCCCCGCTGCGCTGGAAGAGCAAGTCATCGCGGGCGCCGTGGGCCTCAAACTGCATGAAGATTGGGGTACGACGCCGGCGGCGATCGACAACTGTTTGAATGTGGCGGATGACTACGATGTGCAAGTGGCCATCCACACCGACACTTTGAACGAATCGGGCTTTGTCGAAACGACACTCGCGGCATTTAAGGGCCGCACCATCCACACTTATCACACCGAAGGCGCGGGTGGCGGCCACGCGCCGGACATCATCAAGGCGGCTGGAGAAATCAACGTACTGCCCTCTTCCACCAATCCGACGCGTCCTTACACGGTCAATACCATTGACGAGCATCTGGACATGCTCATGGTGTGTCACCACCTGGACCCGAGCATCGCAGAAGACGTGGCGTTCGCGGAATCACGCATCCGGCGCGAAACAATTGCTGCCGAAGACATCCTGCATGACATGGGCGCTTTCAGCATGCTCTCCTCCGATTCGCAGGCAATGGGAAGGGTCGGCGAAGTCATCATTCGCACATGGCAGACCGCGCATAAAATGAAAGTGCAACGCGGCGCGCTTACCGGCGATTTTGTCAAGAACGACAACAACCGCATCAAACGCTACATCGCCAAGTACACCATCAACCCCGCACTAGCGCACGGCATCGCGCACGAAGTCGGTTCGGTGGAAACAGGGAAGTTCGCCGACCTCGTGCTATGGAAACCGGCATTCTTCGGCGTAAAGCCCTTCTTGATTTTGAAGGGGGGCATGATCGCCGCCGCAGCGATGGGAGATCCCAACGCATCGATCCCGACGCCGCAGCCTGTGCATTATCGCCCGATGTTCGGCAGCTTCGACAAGGCATGCGCCGCGACGTCGCTGACCTTTGTGTCGCAGGCGGCAATGGATGCGGGTATCGCGCACAAACTCGGCTTAGACAAACGAACCGTGGCCGTCAAAGGCACGCGTTCGGTGAAGAAAACCGACCTACCCTTTAACGGCGCGACTCCGAAAATCGAAGTCGATTCTCAAACCTATGAAGTACGCGCGGACGGTCAACTACTCACCTGTGAACCGGCTACGGTGTTGCCGATGGCACAGCGCTACTTTTTGTTTTGAGGCTTGGAGTCAATTTAGAATCAGTTTAAATATTGAGGCCGAATAATCCAACGATACCGATCACGATCAGGTAAAGCGCGACGATATAGTTCAGCATGCGTGGCATGATCAAAATCAGAATGCCTGCAATCAAGGCGATCAAAGGACCGATGGTTAAATTTAGCGTCATGACGTTCTCCTTTAAGGCTGCACCCAACATGCAAGGGGAGTGCCGTCGGTGATCGTCGAAGAAAAAACCAGTGTGCTCGAGGGCGGTACCTCGCCAATTGCAGATTTAGTCCTGCCTTTCGAAGCTCGGCAAAAAAGCCGCTTCTTGGCAGTGTTGAGCAACGGCGAAGAGGTGAGTCTTTTTATGCCGCGGGGAACGATTCTTCGTGGAGGCGAGTGGCTGAAAGCGAAGGACGGACGCATTGTGCGGGTCCTTGCGGCACACGAACGCATAATGGAAGTCCGTTGCAAGGATGCGCAGACCCTTGCCCGCACGGCTTATCACTTAGGCAATCGCCATGTGCATTTGCAAGTCGGTGATGGTTGGCTCCGACTGGAACACGATCATGTCCTGAAGGAGATGTTGCTTGGGTTAGGCGCCTCGATAGAGGAAATCGAAGCGCCTTTCGAGCCGGAGGCGGGCGCCTATGGCGGTCTGGGCGGCCATTCACATGCGCACGCGCATACCGCCAGCAGCGCAAAGATCCACGATCATTTTCAACAACCGTTGCAGCAACCGCCGCATTCGCACGGTCATGAACACAAGCATGGCCATGATCAATAAGGTCCTGCCTTTGCTGCGTCTTTTGCAACTGTCCAGCCCTGCGTTACCGGTCGGGGCTTATAGCTACTCTCAGGCGCTCGAATGGGCGGTTGAGGATGGCACGGTCACAAACCGCGAGAGCGCACAAGCTTGGATTGGCGACGCCCTAAAATTTTCGATTGCTCGTTTTGAAGCACCCGTGTGGTGGCGGCTTTATCAAGCTTGGGCGCAAGAAGACACTCGCACGGCGACACATTGGAACGAACGCTTTATCGCTTCACGCGAATCGGCGGAGTTGCGGGCGGAATCACTGCAAATGGGTTACTCATTAAGGCTATTGCTTGGCGACTTGCAAGAATTCGACATCGCGCCGTTAAAAGAAATGCAAGAACTGGCATACCCGACTGTTGCCGCTTTCGCGGCACGGCAGTGGGAAGTGGAACCACGTGCGGGGCTTGCCGCATATTGCTGGGCGTGGGCCGAGAATCAAGTGATGGCCGCGCTGAAAGCGGTCCCACTCGGGCAAGTGGCAGGGCAACGTCTTCTTTCCGCGTTATTGCCGACGATTGAGCAAGCGGTCGACGAAGCGCTGCATCTTGCCGACGAAGAATTAAGCAACTTCACACCGGGCCTCGCCATTGCGAGCAGCCTGCACGAAACCCAATACAGCCGCTTATTCCGCTCTTGATCAACTCATGAAAAATAAAACAACTTTACGCGTTGGAATCGGGGGTCCCGTGGGCTCCGGCAAAACGGCCCTCACCTTGTCGCTCTGTCGCGCGCTGCGGGACAAGTACAACATCGCTGTAGTGACGAACGATATCTATACCGAGGAAGACGCGCAGTTTCTTACGCGCAACGAAGCGCTTGCGCCGGAGCGCATTATCGGCGTGGAAACCGGCGGTTGTCCCCATACGGCAATTCGGGAGGATGCTTCGATCAACCTTGAAGCGGTCGCGCGATTGAATGATCGTTTTCCGGGCCTCGATGTCATTTTTGTCGAAAGCGGCGGAGACAACCTCGCGGCGACCTTCAGTCCGGAACTCTCCGATCTCACGCTCTACGTCATTGATGTTGCCGCTGGAGACAAGATTCCACGTAAAGGCGGGCCGGGTATTACGAAGAGCGACTTGCTGATCATCAACAAGATCGACCTCGCGCCAATGGTCGGTGCGTCGCTCGAAGTGATGGAACGCGACGCAAAAAAAATGCGGGGCGAGCGCCCTTTTCAGTTTACCAATCTGAAAACAGGCCAAGGCTTAGCCGAAGTGATCGCTTTCATCGAAAAGCGCGGCATGCTCAACGTCGCCCATCTTTAAGAAAGTCTAAAAAGGAAGGACCATGATCCGAAAACTCGCTGCTGTATGCGCTCTTGCATTGATTTCATCCGCAGCCTTGGGCCATCCGGCGCAAGAACATCTTTCCGGCGTCGCCGCAGGGTTTGCACACCCCTTCATGGGGGTCGATCATCTGCTCGCGATGGTGGCATTGGGCATTTGGGCTGCGCAATGCAAAGGCCCGTCGATGCTCTTAGCGCCTGCCGTTTTCATCCTGAGCATGGTGGCGGGTGCCGTCTTTGCGTTGAACGGCGGCGTTGTCGCGTTTGCCGAACATGGAATCGCCTTTTCCGTGCTGATTATCGGACTATTCGTTGCGATGGTTCCCGCGCAGGGAATCGTCCGGACTTTGGCCTTAGCTTTGGTTGCGCTTGGAGCAACGATGCACGGTTTTGCGCACGCGGTTCAAGCGCCTACTGAAAGCGCCATTCAGCTCATCCTTGGATTTGCAATCGGGACGAGCATGCTTCATGGCTTTGGACTCCTTCTGGGCTGTGCCC
>DATEOW010000089.1:0-7827 GCA_035273665.1 Burkholderiales bacterium
GAACTCTATGTCGGCATGGTCGTCGATCGCGGCACGCAGCGCGTGGCGCTGATGGCTTCCAGCGAAGGCGGTATGGACATCGAAGAAGTCGCTGCCCACACCCCCGAGAAAATCCACAAGGTTTTCGTCGATCCGGCCACCGGCCTGACCGATAAGGACGCCGACGACGTCTCCCGCAAAATTGGCATTCCCGAGGGCTCCGTTGCCCAGGGTCGCCAGATGCTGCAGGCGCTGTACAAAGCCTTCTGGGAAACCGATGCCAGCCTGGCTGAGATCAATCCCTTGATCGTTACCGGCGACGGCAAAGTCATCGCCCTCGACGCGAAAATGAACTTCGATTCGAACGCGCTGTTCCGTCATCCCGAAATCGTCGCTATGCGCGATCTGGATGAAGAAGACGCGGCTGAAATCGAAGCGTCCAAATTCGACCTTTCCTACATCTCGCTCGACGGCACGATCGGTTGCCTGGTGAACGGCGCCGGTCTGGCGATGGCCACCATGGACGCGATCAAGTTGTATGGCGGCTCGCCCGCAAACTTCTTGGACGTGGGCGGCGGTGCAACGGCAGAGAAAGTGACCGAAGCCTTCAAGATCATGCTGAAGAACCCCAGCCTGAAAGCGATTCTCGTCAACATCTTCGGCGGCATCATGAAGTGCGACGTCATCGCGACCGGCGTGGTTGCGGCAGCGCGTGAAGTGAAACTGCATGTGCCGCTCGTTGTGCGCCTCGAAGGCACCAACGTCGACCTCGGCAAGAAAATTCTTGCCGAGTCCGGCCTGCCGATCATTTCGGCAAACAATATGTCCGACGCGGCGCAAAAAGCCGTTGCGGCAGCGAAGTAACAGAGGCCCAACATGTCTATCCTGATTAACAAAGACACCAAAGTCATTACCCAGGGCATGACCGGTAAAACCGGTCAGTTCCACACCCGCATGTGCCGGGATTACGCCAACGGCAAGAATTGCTTTGTCGCCGGCGTGCATCCGACGAAGGCGGGCGAAAACTTTGAAGGCATTCCGATTTTCGGCTCGGTGAAAGAGGCGAAAGAAAAAACGGGCGCGACTGTTTCCGTCATCTACGTTCCGCCCGCAGGCGCCGCCGCAGCGATTGACGAAGCTGTGGAAGCCGGTTTGGATCTTGTCGTCTGTATCACCGAAGGCATTCCGGTTCGCGACATGATTCGGACCCGCGCCAAAATGGTTGGCAAGAAAACCATTTTGCTTGGGCCCAATTGCCCAGGCCTGATCACTCCGGACGAAATCAAGATCGGCATCATGCCCGGCCACATTCATAAGAAAGGCCGCATCGGCGTCGTCTCGCGCTCCGGTACCCTGACCTATGAAGCCGCTGGCCAGCTAGCGGAATACGGTTTGGGCCAGTCCACGGTGGTCGGCATCGGTGGCGACCCCGTCAACGGGCTCAAGCATATTGATGTGCTGAAACTCTTCAACAACGATCCCGAAACCGACGCAGTCATTATGGTGGGCGAAATCGGGGGCGGAGACGAAGAAGCCGCCGCGCTCTGGGCCAAAGACAACATGAAAAAACCTGTCATCGGCTTTATCGCCGGTGTGACAGCGCCTCCCGGAAAACGCATGGGCCATGCCGGTGCAATCATTTCCGGCGGCAAGGGTACTGCTCAAGAGAAGCTTGAAATCATGGAAGCCAGCGGCATCAAAACAACGATGAACCCCGGCGAAATGGGCAAGCTGCTCAAGTCTGTGCTGAAGGCCTAAAACGTTAAAAGGCGTTCTTCTGAGCGCCTTTTTTTGTTCTGAATATCGAAGGGGAATGGTTGAAGCATCAAGTGGCAACCATTAGCGAGAGCCGGCGCCGGTTTCTAACTGCCGCCGGCTCTTCGCTTTTCCTCGCCGCGTGCGCGGCGCCTCAGACGGCGTCCCTTTCCCGCGATGGGTTTCTGGATGTGCCTGGAGGCAAGCTCTACTACGAGACCGCGGGCGAAGGCACGCCTCTTATCTTTCTACACGGTTTTGCCGTCGATCATCGAGCGTGGGACGCCCAATTCAAAGCGCTCGCAACGTCCTACCGTGTCGTTCGCTTTGACTTGCGCGGTTTTGGTCGCTCCACGGTTCCGAGCGGGCCTTATTCGCATAGTGACGATCTGCTGCACTTGATGCGACATCTAGCCATCGGCCAGAGCTATTTAGCCGGCGCTTCGATGGGCGGACGCATCGCTATCGATTTCGCCTTAGAGCATTCGCAGAAGGTATTAGCGCTGGCGACAATCAATCCGGTGATAAGCGGCTGGGAATGGTCCGCAGAGTGGCTCGCGTCCTACGCGCCGATTGTTCAGGCGGCGAAGCGTGGCGAACTCAGCGCGGCAAAAGCGGCTTTTTTGGCGCACCCAATCTTCGCGACAATACGGGCACAACCGGAAGCCTACGCTCAACTGCGCCGGATGGTGGACGAGTACAGTGGCTGGCATTTCCAGCACGCCGATCCCGCGCGTAATTTGGTGCCCCCGGCCTTGACCCGGTTGGAGCGGCTGAAGGTTCCGACCTTGCTGGTGAGCGGCGCGCAGGATCTGCCGGACTTTCAACGGATGACCCGCCATCTTGAGCGCGAAGCGCAGGCCCGCCGCGTTGGTCTGCCGGGCGTCGGCCATATGGCGCATTTGGAAGCGCCCCGGCCGGTGAGTGAGGCATTGCAGGCTTTTTTTCGTGCTAGCTGAGCCGCATTGACATTTTTGCTGGGCCAAAGCAGGGAAGCGCACCGATTCGAATGCTAGACTTGGGCGTATACATGCAGCAAGCCCCGGGCGCATATATGTTTTTCTAGAGCCGGTCAAATAAGTTTTAGTAGCGCGTATGTTGACGGGCGTCAATCGACAGCGTTGCCGCGCGACGCTAAACTTTCCGGTGATCTTCCAACCCTCCGTCCCGCGCAATTAAGCGCTTAGAGGTCCAAACATGAACGACCGCTTCAGCGGCAATTCGCAGCCCATTCCGATGGTGCCCATCAGAGTCCGTCCGACTCTAAAAGGCCGCCGCCCCGATCCAAAATCACTCGAAGAAGTGCAGAAATTGTTGGGCAACGAGTCGCGCCGCCGCGATTTGCTCATCGAACATCTGCACAAGATTCAGGACGCCTTCGGCCATCTTGCGGATCGTCATCTGGTGGCATTGGCCGCAGAAATGAAGCTGGGCATGGCCGAGGTGTACGAAGTCGCGACCTTCTATCATCACTTCGATGTCGTCAAAGAAGGCGAAGCAGCACCACCTGAAGTCACCGTGCGCGTATGCGATTCCATTTCCTGTGAAATGGCGGGCGCCAATGAATTACTTGAAAAGTTGCCGAAGATTTTAGGCAAAGGCATCCGTGTGCTTCATGCGCCCTGTATCGGGCGCTGCGAAACAGCGCCGAACGTCGTCGTTAATCAAAACCCCTTGCCCCATGCCACAGTAGACGCCGTCAAGGCGCTGGTCGGTGAAAAAGCCCTTAAACACGGCGCCGGCAAATCACATCCCGCCAAAAAAATCGTCACCCCAGGCCATATTGGCTACGACGTCTATGTAAAGGCCGGGGGTTACCAGTTGATCAAGGATTGCCTAGAAGGGCGCAAGGACCGCGAACAGGTCATCGCGACAATGGAGCACTCAGGCCTGCGCGGTTTGGGCGGCGCCGGTTTCCCGACCGGTCGCAAGTGGCGCATTGTCGGTTCGCAACCCGAGCCTCGACTGATGGCCGTGAACATTGATGAAGGCGAACCCGGCACATTCAAGGATCGCTACTACCTAGACCGTGATCCACATCGCTTTTTCGAAGGCATGTTGGTCTCTGCGTGGGCGGTCGGCATCGCCGAAATCTTTGTATATCTGCGCGATGAATACCACGGTATCCGCGAGATTCTGGAAAAAGAATTAGCCATCCTGACGGCCAAGGCGGACTTCCCTTTGCCCCCCATTGAATTGCGTCGCGGTGCGGGCGCGTACATTTGCGGCGAAGAATCGGCAATGGTCGAATCGATCGAAGGCAAGCGTGGCGAACCTCGTCTACGCCCGCCCTATCTTGCGGAAGTCGGCTTGTTCGGGCGTCCGACGCTTGAGCACAATATGGAGACCCTCTATTGGATTCGCGAAATCCAGGAGAAGGGCGCCGAATGGTTTGCCGGTTACGGCCGTAACGGCCGCAAAGGTTTGCGTTCTTTCTCCGTCAGCGGGCGGGTGAAAAAACCCGGCGTGCATCTAGCACCCGCGGGCATCACCATTAAGGAGCTGATCGACGAGTTTTGCGGCGGCATGTTGGATGGGCATCAGTTCTACGGTTATTTGCCCGGCGGCGCCTCTGGCGGCATTCTGCCTGCATCGATGGGAGATATTCCGCTCGACTTCGACACGCTGAATCAATACGGCTGCTTTATCGGTTCCGCGGCGGTAGTCGTGCTGTCGGACAAGGACACTGCGCGTATGGCCGCATCGAATGTAATGCGCTTCTTCGCGGATGAATCTTGCGGTCAGTGCACCCCCTGTCGTGTAGGCACGGCCAAGGCGGTGAAATTGATGGAACAACCGGCATGGGACAAACCGCTTTTGCAGGAACTTTCTTCCGCGATGATGGACGCATCAATCTGCGGCCTCGGGCAAGCAGCGCCGAATCCCGTACTTTGCGTAATCAAATATTTCCCGAACGAACTGGCCTAAGGGCAAGACGATGACAGCTATCAGCAAACAAGAAATCGCCGCACTGCCGATCGAGTTCAAGCTCAACGGCAAATCGGTCGTCGGCCGTGCCGACGAAACGATCATTCAGACGGCGAAGCAATACGGGATCGACATCCCGCATCTTTGCTACAAGGAAGGTTATCGCCCGGACGGTAACTGCCGCGCATGTATGGTGGAGATTAAGGGTGAGCGTGTGCTCGCGCCCTCCTGCTGCCGCTATCCGAAAGACGGCATGGAAGTGACGACCGATTCGTCACGCGCCAAAGCATCGCAGAACATGATTCTGGAATTGCTTCTGGCAGATCAGCCCGAAAAACGCTACACGCTCGAATCCGAACTTGATTTCTGGGCGAAGAAGGGCGGACTCGGCGAGCCGCGTTTCCCCGCACGTGAGCAGCCGCGTGGCGACTATTCGCATCCCGCGATGGAAGTCAATCTGGACGCTTGTATTCAATGTACGCGTTGCGTACGCGCTTGCCGCGAAGAGCAAGTGAACGATGTGATCGGTTATGCCTTCCGTGGCGAGTCGTCCAAGATCGTGTTCGATCTGGATGATCCGATGGGTGCGTCGACCTGTGTCGCTTGCGGCGAATGTGTGCAAGCTTGCCCAACCGGCGCGTTGATGCCCGCGCGCGGCGTTGGTTTGGTTGAAGTCGACAAAAAAGTTGATTCCGTTTGTCCTTTCTGCGGCGTGGGTTGCCAACTGACTTATCACGTCAAAGACAACAAGATCATGTACGTGCAGGGACGTGGTGGTCCTGCGAATGAAGAGCGTCTGTGCGTGAAGGGCCGTTATGGCTTCGATTACGCCAGCCATCCGCAGCGCCTGACCAAGCCGTTGATCCGCAAACCGGGCGTGCCAAAGACAAAGGATTTCGAAGTCGATCCCAATAACTGGGCGGATGTGTTCCGTGAAGCGACGTGGGAAGAAGCTTTGGATCTGGCGGCGGAAGGATTCAAAAAAATCCGCGATCGCGACGGCAGAAACGCGCTGGCTGGCTTCGGTTCCGCCAAGGGCTCGAACGAAGAAGCGTATTTATTCCAGAAACTGGTGCGTACCGGTTTTGAAACAAACAACGTCGACCATTGCACGCGCTTATGTCATGCCTCCAGCGTTGTGGCGTTGCTGGAAGGGATCGGTTCGGGGGCGGTGTCAAACCCCGTCAAGGACGTCGAATTCGCCGAAGTCATTTTCCTGATCGGTGCGAATCCAACCGTGAACCACCCGGTTGCCGCGACTTGGATCAAAAACGCAGCCAAGCGCGGAGCGAAATTGGTCGTGGCCGATCCCCGTCGCACCGAACTCGCGCGTTATGCGTCGCACGTTCTGCAATTCAAACCGGACACCGACGTCGCGATGTTGAACGCGATGTTGAACGTGATCGTGACCGAGAATTTGGTGGATCAAGCTTTCGTCAAGGAACGCACGGCCAACTACGAAGCGTTGAAAGAAAACGTACAGAAATTCACTCCGGAAGCAATGGAGCCCATTTGTGGGATCCCAGCAGACACGATCCGGGAGGTGGCGCGTATGTTCGCCACATCCAAGGCTTCCATGATTTTGTGGGGCATGGGCATTTCCCAGCACGTTCACGGCACCGACAATGCGCGTTGCTTGATCGCGCTTTCTATGGTGACGGGTCAGATCGGCAAACCCGGTTCCGGTTTGCATCCGCTACGCGGCCAAAACAACGTCCAAGGCGCGTCGGATTCCGGGCTTATCCCAATGGTGTACCCGGACTACCAGCGCGTGGACAACCCCGAAGCGCAGGCGCGTTTCGAAAAGTTGTGGGACCAGAAACTCGATCCTAAGCCTGGCCTGACAGTGGTGGAAATCATCAACGCCGCTTGTGAAGGCAAGATAAAGGGCATGTACATCATGGGAGAAAACCCAGCGATGTCGGATCCCGAGGCCGACCACGCGCGCGAAGGTATGGCGTCGCTCGAGCACATGGTCGTCCAAGATATTTTCCTGACGGAAACCGCTTACCTCGCGGACGTGGTGTTGCCTGCGACGGCGTGGCCGGAGAAGACCGGTACGGTGACGAACACGGACCGTTTGGTGCAGTTGGGCCGGCCCGCGCTTTCGCCGCCCGGGGACGCACGAGAGGACCTGTGGATCATCGTCGAGCTGGCGAAGCGTTTAGGGTTGCCGTGGACGTACACGCATGCCAAAGAAGTATTCAACGAAATGCGTCAAGCGATGGATTCGATCGCGGGTATTACTTGGGAACGTCTGGAGCGAGACTCTTCCGTTGTGTATCCGTGCGAGAACGAGGGCGATCCAGGCACACCGGTTATTTTCGTCGACAACTTCCCGACCGTCACCGGCCGTGCGAAGTTGGTGCCGGCTGACCTGATTCCCGCCGCCGAGCGTCCGGACAAACAGTATCCGATGGTCCTGATCACGGGGCGACAGCTTGAGCACTGGCATACCGGCTCTATGACCCGTCGTTCCGGTGTGCTGGATGCGATCGAGCCGGAACCGGTTGCATCGATGCACCCGTTGGATATCGCCGGGCTGAAATGCAAGCCGGGCGACATCATCACCGTTGCTTCGCGCCGCGGCGAAATCTCGCTCTATGTCCGGATGGACGAAGGCACCCCGCGCGGCGCCGTGTTCATTCCTTTCGCTTTCTACGAGGCGGCGGCCAACAAACTGACGAATCCAGTACTGGATCCCTTCGGTAAGATTCCGGAATTCAAGTACTGCGCCGTCAAGGTGACAAAGGGCGGCCCCAAGCCCGAACGCGTTAGTTACGGCGGTGGTCAGGCGATGGAATTCGTTTAAAGCTGGAACTCGGCGAAGGCTTGTAGCACAATGCAGCCCCTGTCTCGGTTTAACCGGGCAGGGGCTTCGTTTTTTGCAGTGCGGCACCGGGTCCTCGCAGACTTCCATTGACGTCCGTCAATGTGGCGTATTCACGCCGCCGCCTATATTCCCGAGGCTTTGACGCGGGCGGTTGCGCCGCGTCTATTTATTTACGCGACCTTAGAATTCCAGGAGATAGGAATGCCTTCAGATATCGAAATCGCCCAGGCAGGGAAGATGGAGCGCATCACGAAAGTGGCGCTCGACAAGCTTGGGATTGCCGATGAACACCTCGAGCCCTATGGCCATTACAAAGCCAAGGTTTCCCTCGA
>DATEOW010000090.1:0-5843 GCA_035273665.1 Burkholderiales bacterium
CCTAAGTCCTGGAAGTGCTTAAGCTTATTGATGGCCACCGTATGGCCTAAATGAATATCCGGGGCTGTAGGATCCATCCCGAATTTGACTCGAAGTGAGCGTCCGCTTCGGAGCTTTTCGACCAGTTCGGACTCCACCAAGATTTCCTCGGCGCCGCGCTTAATTTGAGCGAGTTGTGACTCTGTAGAGGTCATGACAAACGGGACGTATTGGTGCGGTTTGGCAATGCTGCTAAACTGCCGCCGCAACTTTCGAATTCTCTCGGAAAAACAAGTCGTTGATTCTATCCCACCGCACACGCTCAAGCGACCGCCTTTTGCGCACCCTGATTTTGGGCGGAGCGTTGTTGTTCGGCGGCGTCGCCGCCTTTGGCACCGTCAATGATGCGCCACCGCCGGCAGGGCAGACCATTGTGGAAGCGCTCGCCCTATCGATGCCTGTGCATAGCGATGCAACGGAAGAGATCTATTGGCGTGAAGACCGCTTTGCGAAAGGCGACACCTTCGCTTCGTTCCTTGCCCGTCTGGGCGTAAATGCCGATCAAAGTTCCAAGCTTGTCCGGCAGAGACAGCTAGACAAGACCTTTCGAGCGCTCACCCCTGGAACGAGCGTACAAGTCAAAACCAACGCCGCTGGAGATTTGATCTCCTTAGAGTTCGTATCTGCGCGCAATACGCTAGTCGGCTTTGAACGCAAAGACGAAGGGTTTCAGGGTATCGAAGAGCAGGTTCCGCTCACTCGCATTGTCAAAATCGCGTCCGGGGAAATCTCCTCATCGCTCTTTGCAGCCACGGACAACGCCGGGTTGCCCGATTCCGTATCGATGCAAATGGCGGACATTTTCAGCGGCGATGTCGACTTCCATCGTGGGCTTCGCCGTGGTGATCGCTTTTCTGTTGTGTATGAGATGCTGTATTACGAGGGTCGTGCCGTGAAAGCAGGTCGGGTTCTTGGCGCAGAGTTCATCAACAATGGCAGATCCTTTCGCGCCGTTTGGTTCGGCGACCATGAGGGCAGAGGCGGGTACTACACGCCTGAAGGCAAGAACCTGCGAAAAGCATTTCTTCGTTCTCCACTCGAATTCTCGCGGGTTACCTCCGGATTCGCCATGCGCGTGCATCCGACACAGGGTGGCTGGCGCCAACACAAGGGGGTGGATTATGGGGCCCCGACCGGAACCCGTATCCGCGCGACCGCAGATGGCACTGTCGATCTCGTCGGCAAGCAAAACGGTTACGGGAATGTCGTCGTACTTCGCCACCAGGGATCCGTCACGACGCTGTACGCGCATCTGAGCGGCTTCGCTGGAGGATTGCGCAAAGGCATGCGAGTCAGCCAAGGCGACGTCATTGGATATGTGGGTGCAACCGGTTGGGCGACCGGATCCCATCTGCACTATGAATTCCGAGTAGGTAACCAGCACCGCAATCCTTTGACCGTCGTCATGCCGGCTGCAGATCCCTTACCCCCGCACAGATTGCAAGCCTTCAAAGCTCAGGTGCGCGACTTGAGCGGCCCGCTCAACCTACTTTCAAACGTCGCTCTCGTTTCCGCCGACTAAGTCATGCCCGAGTTTTTCATCGGGTTGATGTCAGGCACTAGCCTGGACGGCGTCGATGCGGCGTTGGTCGATTTCTCCGACCCCTCCGGCACGCTCTGCGCCACTAAATTCATTCCATTCCCCGCAAGCTTGCGCAAAGAGGCTTTAGCGCTCAACAGTCAAGGCGACAATGAAATCCACCGAGCCGCGACCCTAGCAAACGATGTCGCAGCAATCTATGCCGAAGCGGTGTGTGGAATCTTAGAGGATTCGCAAGTTCCCTCAACGGAAATTGAAGCAATCGGCGCGCACGGTCAGACCGTACGGCACCGGCCAGAGATCGGTTATACCGTTCAGTTATGCAACGCCGCGCTCTTGGCCGAGCGTACGAGCATTGCCGTCATAACGGACTTTCGCAGCCGAGACATCGCTGCCGGCGGACAAGGGGCGCCCTTGGTGCCTGCTTTTCACGCCGCGTGCTTTCGTTCGACGGCAGCGCATCGCGTTATTCTGAACATCGGCGGCATCGCCAACCTCACAGATCTACCCACTGTAGGTCCAGTCAAAGGCTTTGATACCGGTCCCGGAAATCTTCTCTTAGATCTATGGTGTTCGACCCATCGAGGTATGGCCTTCGATGCCGGTGGCGCATGGGCAAGCAGCGGCGAATGCAACGCCAGCTTGCTGGAGCAGTTTTTAGGTGAGCCCTTTTTCCGCGCCGCCCCGCCCAAAAGCACAGGGCGCGATCTCTTCAACCAGGAATGGCTGGCCCAATTCAAACCGGAAACGCATCCGCCGGCGGACGTGCAAGCAACTCTTGCCGAACTCAGTGCGCGCTCCATCGCGGACGCAATCAAGACGCATTGCCATAGCGCCCAAGAAGTGTTCGTATGCGGTGGGGGTGCCTCAAACGGGTATTTACTTGGGCGGCTTTCCACGCACCTACCCAGCTTAAAAGTCCAAAGCACGCAAACTTTGGGACTGCATCCCGATTGGGTCGAAGCGGTGGCTTTTGCGTGGTTGGCGCGGCAAACGATTGCAAGACAGCCAGGAAACCTGCCGGAGGTCACCGGTGCTCGAGGCGCTCGAATATTGGGCGCCATCTATCAGTAAAAAAAGCGGCCGCAGCCGCTTTTTTTTGCTTAACGTCGCTTAATTAAGCGGAGAACGAAGAACCGCATCCGCATGTGCTGGTCGCGTTGGGATTCTTGATCACAAACTGCGCGCCTTCCAGGCCTTCGCTATAGTCGATCTCGGCGCCCACCAAATATTGGTAACTCATCGAATCGATCAATAGACTGACGCCATTTTTTTCCATGACGGTGTCGTCTTCGTTCGTGATTTCGTCGAAGGTAAAACCATACTGGAACCCAGAGCATCCCCCGCCGCTAACGAAGACGCGGAGTTTCAGGTCAGCGTTCCCTTCTTCGTCGATAAGCTCTTTCACCTTATTTGCCGCACTGTCGGTAAAGGTTAAGGGAATGGGTAACTCGACTACAGCGTTCATAGTGTTCTCCTAAATACTGCTTTCATTATCGGCTCGCTCTTAAGTTGGGTCAATGCTTCAAAACACAAGCTCTTGAAATGGCGGTATAAAACCAATTAAGGCAAAACCGGCAATTGCTGCAACCCGGTTATTTCGTCAATCCCAAACATGAGATTCATGTTTTGCACAGCTTGACCGGCGGCGCCCTTCACGAGATTGTCGATAACCGATAGAACGACCAGTGTATCGCCGCCCTGTGGCCGATGAACTGCAATCCGGCAGATGTTGGACGCTCGCACCGATCGCGTTTCGGGGTGTCGCCCCGTAGGCAAGACATCGACAAAGGGTTCGTCGGCATAGCGTCTTTCGTACAGGGCTTGAAAATCCATGTCCTTGGTAATTCGCGCATACAACGTAGCGTGAATGCCCCGAATCATGGGCGTCAGATGTGGAACGAATGTTAAACCGACAGATTTGCCGGCCGCGAGTTCCAGACCCTGACGAACCTCCGGCAAATGACGGTGGCCATATACGCCATAAGCAGAGAAATTGTCCCCTGCCTCGGAAAACAAAATGTGAGTTTCCGCTTTCCGACCCGCGCCACTGACACCTGACTTTACGTCTGCGATGAGATGCGCAAGATCGACGGCCCCAGCTTCAACCAAGGGTAAAAAGCCGAGTTGCGTTGCAGTGGGGTAACAACCTGGGTTGGCAAGTACTCGCGCTTTTCGAATCGCCTCGCGGTTGACTTCCGGCAGACCGTAGACCGCCTCGGCCACCAGCTCGGGAGCACCGTGCTCCATCTTGTACCACTTAGCCCATTCCGCGACGTCGCGAATTCTGAAATCCGCCGCGAGATCGATAATACGCACGCCGGCCTCAACCAGCGTACGCGCTTCCTTCATGGCAACACCATTGGGCGTAGCAAAGAAAACGACGTCGCATGCGTTGAGATTGGCAGTGGCGGGATCGGTGAAAGCCAAGTCGATTCGGCCACGCAGCGAAGGAAACATATCTGCGACCAGCAGTCCTGTTTCCTTACGCGAGGTGATCGCTATCAGTTCCGCGCCGGGGTGTTGCGCTAACAAACGCAGCAACTCGACGCCTGTGTAACCGGTCCCCCCGACAATTCCGACTTTGATCATATGCGACCTCGCTCAACCTTCATTCATAAGGCACATGCAGTGATCCTGCCATAGCCCAAAACAAAAAGCCGCCTTGCGGCGGCTTTTTCTGAAAACAAACGATTAACGCTTGGAGAATTGCTTGCGACGCCGCGCCTTGTGCAAGCCAACTTTCTTGCGTTCGACTTCTCGTGCATCGCGAGTGACCAAGCCGGCCTTCGAAAGCTGTGGCTTCAACGCGGCATCGTACTCAATGAGGGCACGGGTGAGCCCGTGGCGTACCGCACCCGCTTGGCCGAATTCGCCACCACCATCGACG
The DNA here is from genome assembly GCA_035273665.1 of Burkholderiales bacterium. Taxonomy (GTDB): domain Bacteria; phylum Pseudomonadota; class Gammaproteobacteria; order Burkholderiales; family SG8-39; genus DATEEW01. The sequence continues at coordinate 4,470 of DATEOW010000090.1, forward strand.
TTCACATTAATGTCGAAGGTATTAAGATGTTCGGTCAACGCGAGCGGCTGGCGAACCACCATACGGCCTGTTTCGCGAGCAAAATATTCGTCAACAGGTTTATCGTTCACGACGAACTTGCCCTTGCCGGGCTTAATGAAAACGCGTGCGACCGCACTCTTGCGGCGACCCGTGCCGTAGTAAAACTCGCCGACCATTAGCTTAACTCCAGATTTTGCGGTTGCTGAGCGGCGTGCGGATGCACATCGTTAGCATAGATTTTTAATTTTTTGGCCATTGCGTAGCCTAGGGGACCCTTAGGCAGCATGCCTTTAACGGCCTTTTCGAGGACACGCTCGGGATACTTCCCGTGCAGCTTCTCAAATGTCGTTTCGTAAATGCCGCCCGGATAACCGCTATGGCGGTAATACTTTTTCTGCAGCGCTTTATTACCTGTCACGCGCAGCTTGGACGCGTTGACCACGACAATATAATCGCCGGTGTCAACGTGTGGAGTGAAAATAGGCTTGTGTTTACCGCGCAAGCGCAGCGCCAATTGCGATGCCAAACGGCCGAGGACTTTATCAGCGGCATCGACTACGAACCAGTCACGCTGGACTTCAAGCGGCTTGGCAGAAAAGGTTTTCATTTGATTCGGGTTCCGGCGCGAAAGGGCTAAGGAAGAAAAGCCTTGCATTTTAGGTTCTTGCGCATAGCCCTGTCAATTGCGACAACGGAAGATGTTTCGCTTCACCGCGAAAGACCTCTACACTATCGATCCCAAGAAAAATGAGTGCGAACAATGGATTGCAGAATCAAATGGGCCGAAGGGATGGCTTTCGTCGCGGAAACGGGTTCGGGCCACGCATTTGTCATGGATGGCGCCCCGGAGGGTGGGGGGCGAAATTTGGGCCCTCGCCCGATGGAAACGGTATTGGCCGGCACGGGCGGCTGCACCGCTTACGATGTCGTGCTCATACTGAAACGCAGCGGACAAGACATTCGTTCATGTGACGTAGAACTCCACGCGGACCGGGCAGAAAGCGACCCCAAAGTGTTTACTCGAATCCACATGCATTTTATCGTTCGCGGGCGGGGACTACGGCCTGCGCTGGTCGAGAGTGCCATCAAGCTCTCGCACAATAAATATTGCTCCGCTTCGATCATGATCGGTAAAACTGCCGAAATCACACATGACTACGAACTTATCGACGACGCTGCGTAACACGTTTACAACAGGAGTCGAGATTTTTCCGGTGGAGCGTTGTCGCTCACTTTAGCTTTACCTATACTGCATTCCAGCGGCATAAGGCATCCAAAAACGCCGCGCATCCCAACGCCGAATTCACAGGAGGAGATTCCATGTACGTTCGTCCGAAATACGCTCGTGTATTT